>SEDB01000586.1 GCA_004210715.1 Pedobacter sp. | reverse complement strand
TTAATCCGCGGTTTTCTTTCAAATAATTCAAGAAATTTTCTCTGAGTTCCAACAGCTTCCCTCCGTCATAAGCATTTAACGCACCAAGTATTTGATCATCTTCTTCAAATACCAATGTGTTTTGATAACTGTATTGATTGTTCTGCTGCTGAAAGAAATGTATGAATAAATCCAGAATCACTTTCGTGTCGTTTGAGTTGGCGAACTTTGAAGCCAGTGATCCCATGGCCTGGATGATTAGTGGCGCCACCTGTGCAGCATCAGTAGGTTTGGCAGTCCTGATCATTTAGATTTCAGATAACTTAAATGTCTGTGCCACTCTGATGCCTTTCTCCGTTCTTTGTAAAGTACAACATTCATTAATGGGATCATGCTCCAGGTATAAGATATATTCTTTTTCAACTGCTTCCTCTAAAAAGGCCTGTTTTTCGGTTAATGTTTTAAGAGGAAACATATCGTACGCCATTACATAAGGTAGTGGTAAATGACCAACGGAAGGCAAAAGATCGGCCATGTAAACAATTGTTTTGTCCTTGTATTTTATTTTTGGAAGCATCATCGCATCCGTATGTCCGTAAGCAAATGAGATATTTACATTTTTCTGCCATTCGATATTTTCTTCTTCTTTCACGAATTGAAGCTGCCCACTTTCCTGAATGGGCAAAATGTTTTCTTTAAGAAAAGATGCTTTCTCCCGGGGATTGGGTTCAACCGCCCATTGCCAATGCTTTTCGTTACTCCAGTAATTTGCGTTTTTAAAGGTTGGTACCAGCTTATTATTCACTTTGCTGATTGCTCCTCCAACATGATCAAAATGTAGGTGTGTTAGAAAAACATCAGTAATATCATCCAATCCAAAACCCAATTGCGATAAAGATTTTTTCATTGAATCTTCTCCATGCAGATAATAATGAGTAAAAAACTTTTCATCTTGCTTGTCTCCAATTCCAGTGTCAACTAAAATAAGCTTGCCGTTATCCTCTATTAAAAGACAACGCATGGCCCAGGTACAAAGATTGTTAGCGTCAGCTGGATTGGTTTTTTGCCAAAGCACTTTCGGTACCACGCCAAACATGGCGCCTCCATCTAACTTAAATAGTCCTGTATCTATGGTATGTAGTTTCATTTTAGTATTTATGGTATAAAGTAGATGGTATCATGTATCAAGATTTGATGTCACGAGACCACAAAATACTTAAAAATAATAAATCCCTCTAGAATTTGCTAAAGGGATTTATGAATTTTGAGATAAGTCTTTCTATATTAAGATAAAAATTAAGCCGATTTATCTGGCGTAACCATTTTTAAACCTACAATTGACAGGATTAGCAACAATTGACAGGATTAGCAAACCGATGAAAAATATTCTCCAGAAGTTTGCGTCTTCTTTGAAATATAATATGCCGACCAAAACAGTTCCAACAGCGCCAATACCCGACCAAATGGCATAAGCAGTACCCAGCGGGATTTGTTCAATGGCTTTAGTTAAGAAAACAAAGCTAATAATGACACATACAACAAATGCCGTTGCCCATTTCCAATTTGTAAACCCTTCTGATAGTTTTAAAGATGTCGTAAATCCAACCTCGAATAATCCGGCAATAATGAGTAAAATCCAATGCATAGCGATGCTTTTTAAATAAAAAAAATATGTTTTGTTATAATTTTGAACAGGTAAAGCATATAAATGTTTTAATTTAAAATGTTACAGATATAATATTGCCAGGCTGATAAAGGATTTTATATCTCTTTCTTTTGAGGAAATTCCTGTATTTGCAGGGTGCAGTATAAGTTTTTAGGGAACTTGAAACAAACTAGTTTTTATCTTGGATTGATTATTCGGAAGGCTTTAATTTGTTTCGGCTCGCCGCCGCCGAAGGGCTCTTACCTTTTTCTTGATAAAAAGGTAACCAAAACTCAAGGCTTGCACCTTTTCTTGAATTGAGCTATTGAAATTTTAATGGCGATGATATGAGGCCTCCTCCTGCACTTTTCCTTCGCTGGCTGCATATCTTCTTGTTTTGGATGGACTTGAATGTAAGTGAATAAATTTCAATGCTCCATTCTGCGAAAATCTGCTATGCCGGAAAGCATGATGCAAAAGTATCGACGGCTATTTTTTAATCAAAGAAAAACTACCATTATGATTTAAAAGGTTTTTTAAAAAATATGTTTTTATCTGGTAGATATTTTTGACACTTGCTATCGCCCTTTGGAAAGGACGGATTTAAGCACTGAGATTAAACTTCCCTCTATTTTCAAGGAGGGGCAAGCCAACAAAAAAGGGAGCTCAAAACTGAACTCCCTTTTTAATATTATTTTGATAATGTAATTACAAGTGGATTACTTCTCCGTATGCATCAGCAGC
>SEDB01000585.1 GCA_004210715.1 Pedobacter sp. | reverse complement strand
TGTCTCGTCCGGAAAAGTCTTTACAGTTGGGAGCTGTTAATACTAAGTATTCTTTACAATTGTTATTTCGTCCGGTTCAGGGTTTACATTGACTTTTTACGTAATCCTCTTCCGGCTTTACATCATTGTAGCAGTAATCCTTATCAGGCTTTACTTAATTGACTTTGAATATCCAAAGTAGGTAATTTATTTCTCTCATCATACATGATTTTATTTTGGTTTTCTTTCCAATAGTTTTTCCACTTTCTGAGCAAGTTCCCTTCAGATGCATGTGCTGCTTCTGGCGTCATCATATTGATGCTCAAATGAGGTCTTTTAGTATTGTAGGCCTCAATGATCCCTGATATTTTCAATGCAGTGTCATACTTGGTAGTAAGCGCAGATCTGTTCAGCCATTCAGTTTTCAGGATACCATTAACCCGCTCTGCTATAGCGTTTTCCAAAGGGTCACTATTCTCTGTCATACTGATGTGAATACTAAAGGATCTAAGTTTCGAAATGTACCTATCACAGCAATATTGAACGCCACGATCTGAATGATGGATAAGACTAGCTGCTTTATCAGCGGGTAACTGATAAAGAGCCATTTCCAAAGCAGATACAGCACCATCTGCTTCTAGCTTATTGGATATGTTCCATCCAATTATCTTTCTGGAATAGGCATCAGTGATCAGCGAGAGGTATAAATATCCCTCGCTGGTTGCAACGTATGTGATATCACTTACCCATACTTGATGTGGACGTATTAGTTGAATACCTCTGATCAGGTTGGGATATTTACGATACCAATGTCTAGAATTGGTGGTTATGATTTTGATTTTATGGTGCCGAATCAATAAATGGTTTTCCCTTAATAAATCAAAAAAGGCATCTCTACCCATAGTTATATTTTCTCTTTTCATTTCTGCGCCAATTAAACTGAGCACTTTACGACCACCAATACCAGGTAAGCTGCTCCGCTCATTTTTTATCATTTCAAGTACTATATGAGATTGCGCCCTACATTTATACTCGTACTTCTGTAACTGATAATAAGCCTGTCTGGTAAAGCCAAACAATCCGCAGAGCTTGTCAATGCTTAGCTCTGGACGTTGTTCTTTTATTTCTTTGACTGTTTGGCTCCAGACTTTTTTCTGATAGAGATATTTAAATCACGTTCTGCAATATCTATCATCTTGTTTGTAGCCAGATTCATTAGGCGTTCCCTTTCCAGAGCTTCTTCCAATTCTTGAATACGTTTAGCCATGCCCTGGTGAGTATCAGGCGTCTCGGTTTTGGACTTTTTTAGAGATTTGTTCATAACGGGTGTTCTGAATTCACCACCAAATTTACTAACCCATTGCCCAACTGATGCATGAACAGCTAATTTAAATTTATCAGCAGTTTTTTGCATGCTGTCATCAGAACTTAGGTAATGTTGAACAACCTCGCG
>SEDB01000584.1 GCA_004210715.1 Pedobacter sp. | reverse complement strand
AAAACTTCATCACGAATAGCAAAAGCAATCTGGTTAGTGGTGGTTTCACGGGGTTGATCATCACGTACAAACGACCATTGTAAGATCGTTACCGGACCGGTCAGCATGCCTTTCATCGGTTTATTGGTTTGGGCTGCGGCAAACGTGCTCCAACGAACAGTCATGTCTTTTTCACGGGAAATATCACCATAAATGACCGGAGGCTTAACACATCGACTGCCGTAGCTTTGTACCCATCCATTTTTAGTGAATAAAAAGCCATCAAGCTGTTCGCCGAAATACTCAACCATATCATTTCGTTCAAACTCACCATGAACCAGCACATCGAGACCAATCTCTTCCTGCCAGCGGATGCTATCAATAGTAGCTTGTTCAATAGCCTGCTCGTATTGTTCAAGGTTTAATTCGCCCTTTTTAAATCTCGAACGTAGCTTTCTAATATCGTCAGTTTGAGGAAATGAGCCAATGGTTGTAGTGGGAAAGGATGGAAAGTTAAAACGTTCCTGATGCAAGCGTTGACGTACGGGAAAAGCACTTTTGCGATTCGCATCAGCCTCAGTAATGGCTGCTATGCGATTTTTTACCACCTGCTTATGAACCTTTTCAGAGGATTGTCTGCTTTCAATAGCGGCCTTGTTGGCTGCAAGTAGATTTCTATTTCCTTCGGCAATGGAATGAATCTCTTTCACTTCAGTGAGTTTTTGGCTGGCAAATGCCATCCAGTTTTTGATCTCAGGATCGATAGCAGTTTCAAGATCCAAATCAATAGGGCAGTGCAACAAAGAACAAGATGGAGCAATAATAACACGATCAGAACCAATTTTTTCAACCGCAGTATGGATCAGTTTTAAAGATTTTTCATAATCATTCTTCCAAACATTTCTGCCATCCACTACGCCTAATGAAAGTTGTAAATGATCGGGAATTAAGACCAGTATTTCTTCGAGTTGCTCGGGTGCCCTAACCAGGTCTACATGAAGTGCGCTGATTGGCAAGGAAACCGCAAGTGCTGTGTTATCCAATAAAGCCTCAAAATAAGTAGCCACCAGAATTTTAATGCCACTTACGCGGTTTGCAATGGCACGGTAAGCTTGAGAAAATGCCTCTTTCTCTTTTTTGGATAGATCGAGTGAAAGACAAGGTTCGTCTAATTGTATCCATTCTGCACCTTGTTGTTTTAACCTATTGATGATTTCGATATAAACCGGAACTAGTTTTTTAATGAGATCAATGCGATCAAAGCCTTGTTCTTTTTCCTTGCCCAATAGCAGGTAGCTCACAGGGCCAATCAAAACAGGCTTAGCCTTTGCGCCAAGCAGTTGTTTGGCATTATTATACTCACCAAAAATGTTTTCATGAAAGATCTTGAATTCCTGTGCTGCGGTAAATTCAGGAACAATATAATGGTAGTTCGTGTCAAGCCACTTGGTCATTTC
>SEDB01000583.1 GCA_004210715.1 Pedobacter sp. | reverse complement strand
TAACCAGGGTTTTGAACGGTCTGTTTATTTACAGAAATTTCCGCTGCAGGAATTGGAAATGCATACTGTGCCTGAGTAATTGGCAATGTGATCGCTCCAGAGGCATTTGCAGCATCAGCAGCTAACCTCACCACAGGCAAACTTCTTCTTTTCAAATCGAAAAAGCGATGACCTTCGAAAGCCAGTTCTTTATAACGCTCTTCTAAAATAGCCGCAATTAAAGTTGGTTTATCAGCAAATGTAGCATTCACATAACCGTTGATGCGGGCATTACGTAAAGCATTTAAATCACCTGCAGCGTCGCCAGTAGATTCTGCTTCAGCTTCTGCTTTAATCAGATACATTTCTCCGGTACGGAATAATTTAATATCAGTTAAACCCGGTGCGGTTGAAGTGCCTCCAATGTATTTATTTACCAAATATTGCGATCTGGTTCCAGTTCTTGTAGCATCGAATCTGATGTATGCGGTATAACGCAAATCGTTCACCTTATCAAAAGTATTGATTAATTTAAAGGCTGGCGCATATAAAACAATTCCTCCCGTTTGGCGGAAATAGAAATCGCCCAAACGTGAATCTGTCGTTCCAACTCGTTTTGCTTTCCAGATTACCTCGTTATCGTTTGCATCCGTCCAAATTCCTGGAAACTGTGCTTTCGTAGCCAGTGGAAAAGCTGCAATTGCCTCATTCGCATAAGTGATGGCTTCGCTCCAGTTTTTCTCATACAAAGCCAACCTCGCCTGAATGGCAGAAACAGCTGCTTTGGTGATGCGGGTCTTATCTGTAAACGTTGTCGGAATTAATGGTTTGGCGGCTACTAAATCTGCTTTTGCATTGGCCACAACCACTTCGAAATTATCTCTTGCAGGATAAATAATTGCCGAGGCTTTCATGTAAGGAACACCCAGGGCACCCGTTTGATAAGCAGAAGCGTAATTACGTAAAAGTTCAAAATGAAAATAAGCACGTAAAGCCAACAATTCTCCACGGTAACGAGAACCAGTAGTGGCATCGGCCCCTGTTAAAGTTAGTGCATCCAAACCTGCCAATGTTCTGTTGATCCGGTCTATTGCTACATAAAAAGTATAATATTGCGAAGTCACAGAGCCACTTCCTGCATTGTATAACCATCTGAAAGCATCGCTATTTCCAACCGTATTTTCTGTTGGGAAAGTTGCCTCATCAGAAACGGTTGAAACCACGCCAATGGTACCACCATCTAAAAGCGCATAAGCACCCAAAACACCTAAATTAATATCACTGATGTTTCTGTAAGCCTTATCCGGCGATATGGTATCTGTTGGAACCAAATCCAACTTTGCACAAGACGATGTTAAAACTAACAACGAAAATATAAGTGCGTATTTTTGATATATTTTATTAATCATTGCTGTAAATATTAAAAGTTAACGTTTAAGCCTGCTGTATAAGTTCTGGT
>SEDB01000582.1 GCA_004210715.1 Pedobacter sp. | reverse complement strand
CCTTACCATTTTTATTGCCCATTTGAAATTTGCCAGCTGGAATCGCCTGCATATCAAAAGTTAATTTTGTTCCATCAATATTTTGAGTGTAAGATTGTGCAGTAGTTTGAGCGGAAATTTGCCCGTAGATAAGTAGAATTAATGCAGCAGCAAAAACTTTCTTGAACATAATAAATGGTTAGCATACTCCTTTAGAGCATTTCGGTTACTTAATAATCTGATTACTAAAGTAAATAACCAACAACAAAATCGAGAAAATTTATGTAACAATAAACGTGTAAATAGTAAATACTTAATTAACTAAAAGGTTTTATTTTCTATCTGAGGGCCTGTTGCTCAAATTTGCATAACCAACTAAAGTTTCCCAACGAGCACCTGGCCTTCTGTAATAAACAAATATTTGGTAGCTGTTTTCGGTTTGAAAAAAAGCACCCTCAAAAGGCATAGTTTCCAGTTTTTTGGTGTCGTTATTAAACCAGGCGTATTCATAATCATATAGGCCTTGCTTTAACAAAATATTCGCATAAAACTGCTTTCTGCCTGCATCATAGAGCAATTTATTTTCTTTACCTAATACATAATTATTAAAGCGACCAATTACGTAAGCATTGCCATTTGCACTTGGGGCTGGGGCATTTAACGTAAAAAGAACACCCATATATTCTGCTTCTGTTCTATCATCACGTCCGTCGGTATTTTTAATGTAGAAATTCCCATCTTCATCAAATTGATTGGCAAATGCACCTGCATTTCTAGGCGCATCCTGAAAAAGCATCACATTTACTGATTCATTGTCACGAAAAATATCCTTGACATTATCTGCCTTATAACGTAAACTTCTGGTGTCAAATTTTCTAAATTCGTTATCTCCCCAAAAATTATTGGTATTTATGTCATTAAAAACCAGTTGATTCGGACGGATAAACGAAGGTCTATTGTTGGTCTGAGCCGTATTGGAGTTAAAATTTTGCATTACAATTGCCTTCAAATCCTGATAGGGGTTAGGAATTGGAATAGCATGGTTGATGGTGAAATTTATTTTCTGCTGTGAATTCCGATCAGCCACCTGAATGGCATTGGTCACTTCAGCTGCAACAGCAACTTGATTCTCAACGATGTAAAATCGTTGAGAAATTACAGCCTTGTTTTTATCACCATCGAGGTAAATTTTTAATAAATAGTTTCCTCCGATTTTAGGTTGGATCTGACTATTTGGAAGACTTAATTCATAATGAGTATATTTTCTAGTCGTATTTGAAGAGTAACGATAGTTAATGATTCTATCATCATTAAAAGCACCAAGGTAGTCTATAGTTGAAATTCGCGAGGGTTGCCAGTCTGAAGTGCAATGTTCAATCGTGTACCAGTAGTTTTTAGTTCCGGCAAGTAAATCATCGAACGATAATGTAATCGTTTCTGATGAATTTAATTGGATAAC
>SEDB01000581.1 GCA_004210715.1 Pedobacter sp. | reverse complement strand
TAGAATTAAATACTAATTATGCCTTGGTTTTAAATACTAATGCAGGTTTGTGGGGTTATAGCATTGGCGATACGGTTAAGTTTGTCTCCAAAAATCCTTACAAAATTGTGGTGACTGGCCGTATTAAACATTTTATATCGGCCTTTGGCGAACATGTAATAGGCGAAGAGGTGGAACATGCTTTGTTAAGTGTTGCAAATGAAGAAAAGGTAGAAATTACAGAGTTTACAGTTGCCCCACAGGTCAATCCGAAGGAAGGTGGATTGCCATATCACGAGTGGTTTGTCGAATTTTCATCAATGCCAGAAAATATGGACACTTTTACTAAAAAAGTAGATCAGGCTTTGCAAAAGAAAAATATTTACTACTTTGATTTAATTGAGGGGAGTATATTGCGGCCTTTAATTATACGTACTTTGCAAAAGGATGCCTTTGTAAATTACATGAAAAGCGAGGGGAAATTGGGTGGGCAAAATAAAGTTCCGAGATTAAGTAATGATCGGAAGTTGGCGGACGGGTTGGAAAGGTATATTGTTTAGGCTTCACGTCATTACGAGGAGATATAAAGAGGCGAATTGCTTTGCTATTTAAACCTGATGGGAGTGAAAATACTTTTTTGTTGCAGCGACCATGAATCAACTGTCATGCTGAGGCACGAAGCATCTGCAAACGATGAAACAGATGCTTCGTGCCTCAGCATGACAGTTGTTAAAAAAGATTGAAGCGGACAGCGGGACTTTCGGAACCGATAAGCAAGAACCCTGCTTTTCAAATAAGGCAAGAAATGATTTTGAGCTTTATTATAATATTAATTTAATACAGAGAAATAACAATTGAACAATATAACAATACAACAATTTCCTAAAAACATTACCATTTTAGGTTCTACAGGAAGCATAGGTACACAGGCGCTCGAAGTCGTTCGGGATAATCCTTCAATCTTTAAACCAGTGGATTCAGAGCATTCAGCAATATTTCAATGCCTGGTAGGTGAGGAGCAAAACGAAATTGAAAAAATTTACCTCACGGCTTCTGGGGGTCCTTTTTTGGGGAAAGACAAAAACTTCTTATCTGCCGTTAAAAAAGAACAAGCCTTAAAACATCCCAATTGGGTAATGGGTGCTAAAATCACTATTGATTCTGCTTCGCTGATGAACAAGGGTTTAGAGGTGATTGAAGCGAAGTGGCTTTTTAACCTTGAGGTTGATCAAATCGATGTGATCGTTCACCCACAATCCATCATTCATTCTATTGTTCAGTTTACTGATGGATCGATGAAAGCGCAAATGGGCGTTCCGGATATGAAATTGCCTATTCAGTATGCCTTAAATTATCCCGATAGGCTAAAAAACAATTTTAAACGTTTTAACTTTCTGGATTATCCAAACTTTAGCTTTCAGAAAGCGGATATGGATACCTTCAGGAATTTGGATCTTGCTTTTCAATCATTAAGAAAAGGTGGTAATATGCCATGTATCTTAAATGCGGCGAATGAAATTGTAGTGGAAGCTTTTCTAAAAGATAAAATTGGTTTCCTGCAAATGAGTGAAGTGATTGAGCAATGCATGGAAGAAATCAGTTTCATTGAAAAACCACAATTGATGGATTATTTAGAAACTGACAAACATAGCCGTATCTTAGCCGGCGAATTAGTAACAAAAAGTAAAGTTTAACATCTAACATAAAAATTTTAGAATAGCATATGAATGGATTGATTATGGCGGGGCAGCTGCTGCTCGGATTGTCTTTATTGGTAATATTACACGAATTAGGACATTTCTTGGCAGCCAGGGCATTTGGGATTAAAGTAGAGAAGTTTTATCTGTTTTTTGATGCCTGGGGTTTTAAACTTTTCAGTTTCAAAAAAGGTGATGTTGAATATGGAGTGGGCTGGTTGCCGCTTGGTGGTTATGTGAAAATTGCCGGAATGATTGATGAAAGTATGGATACTGAGCAAATGGCTCAACCTGCTCAGTCCTGGGAGTTTCGTTCCAAACCAGCCTGGCAACGTTTAATTGTGATGTTAGGCGGTATTATTGTGAATGTAATCGTTGGTATTTTTATTTTTTGGATGCTTACATTTAACGTCGGACAAAATTATACGGTAAATGGAAAATTAACTGATGGAATTTCTGTAGGAAATATTGGGAAGGACATCGGACTTAAAAACGGTGACCGAATTTTAGCGATTAATGGCAGTAAATTAATCAAATTTGAAGATGCCATTTCAAGCAAAGTATTATTTGATGGTGCTCAACTGACCATTTTGCGTGGCAATCAAACGCTTTACATTTCAGTACCAGATACGATTTTAAACAAGCTATCTAAAAATGATAAAGAGAATTTTATTTCTCCGCGTTATCGAATGGCTAGTGTAGCTACTGTTTTAGCTCC
>SEDB01000580.1 GCA_004210715.1 Pedobacter sp. | reverse complement strand
AGATTCTGGCCAAAGAGCAGAAATACCTATCCTAAACAATTCATTGATATCCTGGGCAGTGGCAAGTCATTGTTACAATTGACCTATCAAAGGTTTCTCAAAATCTGTCCAGCAGAAAATATTTACATACTAAGTAACGAAATATACATTGAAATCATCGAGCAACAACTCGGGTTACAAGCCAAAAACAATATTATTGCAGAACCTTGCAGAAGAAATACAGCCCCATGCATTACCTATGCCTGTTTTAAGATAAGTGAACTGAATCCCGAGGCAAACATAATTATTGCACCATCTGATCATTTGATTTTGAATGAAGATTTATTTATCTCTGCTTTGAATGAGGCGGTCCATTTCGCATCAGAAAATGATGCATTGATAACTTTAGGAATCACCCCAACTAGACCAGATACTGGCTACGGTTATATTAAGTTCGAGTCCGGCGCTCTGGCGATAAAGAGGGTAACGGAATTTCTGGAAAAACCGCCATTAGACAAAGCAATTGCATTTTTGAAAAGCGGAGATTACGTTTGGAATGCTGGAATATTTATCTGGAACGTCGGATCTATACTCAAAGCAATAGAGAAACATGCTACAGGGCTTTTTTCCATTTTCAACCATAAAAATATTTATAACACGTTTGATGAGCAAAAGTTCATTTCCGATAACTATCCATCATCAGATAACATCTCGATTGATTATGCCATTATGGAGAAAGCTGATAATGTATTTACCATAACAGGAGATTTTGGCTGGTCTGATTTAGGAACCTGGGCATCTTTGCACGAAGTCATACCCAAAGATTCAGACAGTAATGCTTTTAATGGTAAAGCGTCAATTCTGGAGGATACACGAAATTGCCTGATACAAATACCAAATGAGAAAATTGCGGTAATAAAGGGCCTAAATGATTTCATCATCGTGGATGATGGTCATGTGTTATTGATTTATCCTAAAGATTTGGAACAGGAAATAAAAAAAATATCAAATTCAGTTGTTGAGCAGCTGGGAACTGGCTACCAATAAATAAATCATCAGTATAACTAGAAAAGATGGTTATAAAGGGCTATTGCTCGACATCCAGAGTATAAATAATTTAGAGAATTGCATATTATCTCAGTAAATCAAGATAAAAACTACCAAAAAGAAATGAAAAAAGCGCTTATAACAGGAATCACTGGTCAGGATGGGGCATATTTAGCAGAATTACTACTCAAGAAGGGATATGAAGTCCATGGGGTTAAACGTAGAAGTTCTATGTTCAATACTGATCGCATCGATCATCTTTATCAAGATCCACATGAAAGAGACATTAAATTTAAACTTCATTATGGAGACTTAAGTGACTCGACCAACCTAATTCGAATTGTACAGGAAGTAAAACCCGACGAAATATATAATCTTGGCGCAATGAGTCACGTGAAGGTGAGTTTTGATACACCAGAATATAC
>SEDB01000579.1:637-2094 GCA_004210715.1 Pedobacter sp. | reverse complement strand
AATAACCAGGGAGAGGAAATCACGAAATACTTTATTGAGGAAAATAACCTGGTAGTTGATCTGGAAAGTTTCAATAATGAAATCTGTTCCAGTGCCTACGTTCAGGCGGTTACAGACTGTAAAATGATTGTTTTCTCCAGAAAAGACTGGTTGGAACTTCTGCAAACCATCGTCGGTTGGGATACTATCGTAAATAAAATTACCACAAGAGCTTTGATGCAAAAAGTAGAAAGAAGAAGTCCTTTAGTTTCTGAAGATGCGACTACCCGGTATCAGAAATTTTTAGAAATCTACCCCACTGTTGTTAACCGGATTCCACTATCCTATATTGCTTCCTACTTGGGTGTTACCCAATCTTCGCTCAGTAGAATTAGAAAAAATATCCGCTAAAACGCTTTTTGCCAAATGGCAAATGATTTCAGTTTTTTAAGTCGCAGCTTTACATCATTAATTAAAAGATAAAAAAATGAAATCAGCACTAATAACAGGAGCAAATAGAAGTATCGGTCTGGAAACAGCCAAACAATTATCAAAACAAGGTATTTTCGTTTATTTAGGCAGCCGCGATCTTGCAAAAGGGAATGAGGTTGTAAGCACTTTATCCGAAGAAGGATTTGAAAACATTAAAGCCATCGAAATTGACGTGACGAATTCTGATTCGATTGTTGCCGCCAAAAACACCATTGAGCAGGAACAGGGAAAACTGGATATATTAATCAACAATGCTGGCGTTCTGGGTGTGAATCCTCAAACCGCAACAGAAACTGCTGTTGAAGATATTAAAAGTGTTTTCGAGACCAATTTCTTTGGTGTGATTCAGGTAACTCAAACTTTTTTGGATTTGCTTAAAAAATCTGATGAGCCACGAATCAGCAACATTACTTCAGGATTAGGTTCGTTAACGTTGCATAGCGATCCAAGCTGGAAATATTATCAGGTTAAAGCGGCAGCTTATGGTCCATCAAAATCGGCATTAAATGCTTACACCATTGTATTGGCTCATGAATTAAAAGATTCAGCTTTTAAAGTTAATGTGATCGATCCAGGTTACACCGCGACAGACTTCAATCACCACAGTGGCCCGGGAACTGTAGAAAGTGCAGCAAGTTTTATTATCAAACATACTTTAACGAATGAAAACGGGCCAACCGGACAATTTTTCAGCAACGACATTGAAGATGAATCAGGAATCAGTCCTTGGTAGATAATCCTTCAATAACATTAATAATGCTCTGCAAACCTACGCAGGGCATTATTTTTATATGATGATTTTATATTTTTATTTAATCCTTTAATCCACTACAGGTTGTGGGCTATAAATAATTTTGTTAATTTTATTTGAACCAAAGTATACTTGCATCAAATATCATGAGCTCAAATCACAGAACACTTTCGCCAGAGCAAATAGAAAATTTATTAAATATTTTAAAAGACCGATTTGAAAAAAACAAGAAACG
>SEDB01000579.1:0-629 GCA_004210715.1 Pedobacter sp. | reverse complement strand
AATGCCTTAGAAACCGCAAAGGCAATGGGCATTGAAATACTCACAGAGGATGAATACCGCCAATTACAGGAGTTGGGCAACTTTGATTTAAAAACTTCCAGTTGGGTTAAAACTCCGGATGATATCAGAAAATTAGGCGGAGCCATATTCTGCGACCGCAGATACAATAAAGTATTCACTTATCACAATGGTGCAGAATCGTATTACGGTGCCAGAGGTTTTCGTGGGGCACTAAAAATATAAACCAAATCATGCTAAAAAAAATCGCTCTTTTTTCTCTTCTCATTTTTATCACACTGCCAGCTTTTAGTCAGGTGCAGCGCAAAGTTTCGGTGTATCTGTTTACGCAATACAACAAAACACTTTATGATCGCACCAAAGGAAACAATCCATGGGGATATGGTTTGGGGCTGCAAGCAACATTGAACACCAAAACGATGTTCAAACCGACGATAGAAATTACTGGCGATTTATATCAGGATGGAGATAAGGTATTGAGATTAAATCCAGATGGAAGTTTTCCGACGAAAGATAATACGGTAAATGAAATGGTTAACCTCTTCGCTGGCGCAACCTGCGCTCCTATTCCCGAAATTTATACTACGCTCGTTGCCGGCCCAAGTTTTATT
>SEDB01000578.1 GCA_004210715.1 Pedobacter sp. | reverse complement strand
GGCGGCAGAGAAAGTGCATTCGCCTGGAAAATGAGCCAGTCTTCGCACTGCGATAAATTGATTATTGCACCAGGAAACGGCGGTACTGGAGTTTATGGTACCAATATCAACATCAATGTAAATGATTTTGATTCCATTAAAAAAGTAGTTCTTGCTGAAAATATTGAATTGGTGGTGGTTGGACCGGAAGAACCTTTGGTAAATGGTATTCACGATTTTTTCCTGGCTGATCAAGCAATCGCACATATTCCTGTTATTGGTCCTAAAAAAGAAGGTGCTATACTAGAAGGCAGTAAAGATTTTTCAAAACAATTCATGGAACGCCATGGTATCCCAACGGCTGCCTCAAAATCTTTCACTCCAGAAACGTTAGAAGATGGATTGGCTTATCTTGAAACACATGCTTTACCAGTGGTTTTAAAAGCAGATGGTTTGGCTGCCGGTAAGGGCGTTTTGATTTGTACTGAAACGGTAGAAGCGCAGGAAGAATTAAAATTAATGCTTGGCGGTAAATTCGGTGCGGCAGGTGCAACAGTTGTAATCGAAGAATTTTTAAGTGGAATAGAACTTTCTGTTTTCATTTTAAGTGACGGTGAAAATTATGTTACCCTTCCTTCAGCAAAAGATTATAAAAGAATTGGGCAAAATGATACTGGTTTAAACACAGGTGGCATGGGTTCAGTTTCTCCTGTTCCTTTCGCTACGCCAGAATTCTTACAAAAAGTAGAAGAAAGAATTATTAAGCCAACAGTAGAAGGTTTAAAGAAAGATAATATTGATTATACTGGTTTCATTTTCTTTGGCTTAATTAAAGTCGGCGATGATCCTTTCGTAATCGAATACAATGCCCGTATGGGCGATCCGGAAACGGAAAGTGTAATTCCTCGTATTGAAAATGATTTGGTGGAACTGTTTTTGGCAACGGCAAATAAACAGTTGAATCAGGTTAATTTAGTAATCTCTGAACAAACAGCAGCAACTGTAATGATTGTAGCAGGTGGTTATCCGGGGGATTACTTGAAAGGAAAAGCCATTTCGGGAATTGAAAATCTTCGTCATTCAAATGCTTTTCACGCCGGTACGCTGTTAGAAAACGACGTGGTTAAAACCAACGGTGGCCGCGTAATTGCCATTACGAGCTTACAAAAGGATCTTTTTACAGCGCTACAATCAGCAACCGCAGATGCTGGTAGAATCTATTTTGATGGAAAATACTTCAGAGAAGATATCGGTTTTGATTTAGTGTAATTTTTTCAAATATAAAAGCCTCAGATTTGCAGATCTTAATTGAATAATTAATCTGCGAATCTGAGGCTTCTTTTTTTTGTAATTCTTACTTCGATTTACTTCCTAGCAACTCCTGAAGCTTAGTTTGTAATTCAGCTTCTCTCAAATCACGTGCTACAATCTTTCCTGTCGGATCAATTAAGAAATTTGCTGGAATAGATTGAATGCCATACATTTT
>SEDB01000577.1 GCA_004210715.1 Pedobacter sp. | reverse complement strand
TGGGAAGAATTACTGCTGAAAAATCTATTCCTCAATTGAAAAAGTTTTTAGAAGATGGAGGTAATGTTGTAACCATTGGAAGTAGCACGAATTTAGCCTATCATTTAAATCTTCCTGTTCGCAACGCAACGATGGAGATTGTAAATGGAGAAGAAAAAAGACTTCCTGCAGAGAAATATTATGTTCCGGGAAGTGTTTTAAATGTGGCCGTTGATACCAAACAGCCGGCAGTTTGGGGAATAGAAAAGGAAGCTGATATTTATTTTGACAATAGTCCGGTGTTTAAATTAACTGGCGATGCCATTACAGCAGGAAAAATTAAACCTTTAATGTGGTTTGAATCTGCAAAACCATTGCGCAGCGGATGGGCCTGGGGGCAGGCGTACCTGCAAGATGGTGTGACTGCTTTTGAGGCTCGGGTTGGTAAAGGAAAATTATTGGCTTTCGGTCCGGAGATTGCTTTCAGGGCGCAAACGCACGGAACATTTAAGCTAATTTTTAATCAGTTGTATAAATAAATTTGAAAACAATCTGATTGAAGGCCGCTGTCCAATTGGATAGCGGCCTTTTTACTTTCTGCTTACCAAGCTTTATTTACAAGCCCTTAATTTTACCTTTATGAAAGTAGAAATCTGGTCGGACTTTATGAAAGTAGAAATCTGGTCGGATGTAATGTGTCCGTTTTGCTATATTGGTAAGCGTCATTTTGAGCAAGCCATCGAAAAATTGCCGTTTAAGGATGAAATCGTTGTGGATTGGAAAAGTTATCAGCTCAATCCTGAGTATCATAATACGAATAATGAAACCATTTATGATTACTTATCGCGAAGCAAAGGCATGCCAGTTGAACAAGCCAAACAGATGACAAAGCAAGTGGTTGATATGGCTGAAAACGCAGGTTTAACCCTTAATTTCGATACCAATGTTCCTGCCAATACTTTTAATGCACATCGATTAATTCATTTAGCAGCTAAACATGGTTTACAAGATTTGGCAGAGGAAAAGCTTTTTGAAGCTCACTTTGTTAAAAGTAGAAATATTGGGAATGATGATGTGCTGGTTGATGTAGCTGTGGAAATTGGGTTAGATAAAACCGAAGCCGAAGAGGTTTTGAAAAGCGATCAGTTTGCTGAAGCCGTTCGTTATGATGTTTACGAAAGTCAGAATTTAGGCATTCGTGGTGTGCCTTATTTTGTAATGGATAGAAAATACGGTGTTTCTGGCGCACAAGTTGCCATTAAATCGCCTAGTTTACCTTTTGGGAAACCTTTGTCCTTATACCAGAGCAAATAACTTTCAGGGATATTACAAATCAAATAACCCTTGTACTTTCCATACGGCATTTGCATCTTTACCAAATCGAGTAATAAAGTTGGGTCCATTTTTAATCGATTAGCTCTAAAGTTTGAATAGCCTCTTCCACCGAACTTACATGATCAAAAGCGATACGCAAAGTGTTCTTAACTTCTTTTAAATTACACATTCGTGGATGATTTTGAGCAAATGTTAAAATCTTGGTAAAAGTATTTGAATCGAAATAAGCAGATTGTTTATCGCTTAAAAAGTAGCCACGCAAGCTGTTTTTCTTAAAGCTAATCTTTTCGAAACCCAATTTTTTGCCTAACCATTGTAAACGCACCACGCTCAACATGGTTTTAACCTGTGGAGGGACCGGCCCGAATCGATCGGCTAAATGTTTTTCAAATACTGCCAGCTCAGTTTCATTATCAAGCTTAGAAAGCTCAGTGTATAAATTGTAACGTTCTGTGATGTTGGTGATGTATGCATCAGGAATGTAAAGCTCCAAATCGGTGTCAACCTGCGTAAAACCTACAAAAGGACGAGCGGGCTCATTTTCAAACAAACCTTTAAATTCGGCCTCCTTCAATTCCTGAATGGCCTCATCTAAAATTTTGTGGTACATTTCAAAGCCAATCTCAGCAATGAAACCACTTTGTTCCGCACCCAATAAATTCCCGCTACCGCGGATATCTAAATCACGCATAGCTACATTAAAACCGCTACCTAAATCAGAAAATTCCTCAATGGCGCTCAAACGTTTTCTGGCTTCAGAAGTTAAAGTTGATAAAGGAGGAGAAAGTAAGTAGCAGAAAGCTTTTTTATTGCTCCTGCCTACACGACCACGCATTTGGTGCAAATCGCTTAAGCCGAACATGTGCGCATGGTTAATGATGATCGTGTTGGCATTCGGGATATCCAAACCAGCTTCGATAATCGTGGTAGCTACCAAAACATCTTTTTCTCCATTGATAAAATCAAGCATTACATCTTCCAAAGCATCGCCATCTAACTGACCGTGGGCAATGCCAATCCTTGCTTTTGGAACCAATTTTTGAATCATTCCGCCCAGTTGCATCAAATCATTTACGCGGTTGTGGATGAAGAAAACCTGTCCGCCACGATCCAACTCAAACTGAACTGCTTCTTGAATTAATTTATCATTAAAAACATGTAATTCAGTGCTAGCGGTAAGCGTTAAAGTATCAACGTTTACCCGAACAGCTTTCAGCCTTTCTTTTGCAGTTACGCCAAATTTCTGCTCTTCATCAATAATCATGATGCCCAGATCCTTAAACTTCACATCTTTGCTGAGCAAGCGGTGTGTGCCAATCAAGATATCAACCTTTCCGGCAGCGGCTTCTGCCAAAGTGTCTTTAATCTGTTTATTGGTTTTAAAACGATTGATATAATCCACAGTAACCGGAAAATCCTTTAATCGTGAAGAAAAGGTTTTAAAATGCTGTAAGGCTAAAATCGTAGTCGGAACTAAAATTGCGGCCTGTTTACCCTCAGCAACAGCTTTAAAAGCAGCACGAACGGCAATTTCTGTCTTGCCAAAACCCACATCGCCACAAACCAATCGATCCATCGGATGCGGAGATTCCATATCCTTTTTCACATCCTGAGTGGCTTTTAACTGATCAGGGGTATCTTCGTAAATAAATGAAGCTTCTAATTCGGTTTGCAAATATCCATCAGGAGAAAAAGCAGTACCAGCCTGCGTTTTGCGTATGGCGTAAAGCTTTATCAAATCACGGGCAATGTCTTTAACTTTTTTTTTTGTGGTTTTTTTGAGTTTATCCCAGGCGTCGGTACCTAATTTATTCATTTTAGGTACGCCACTTTCCTTGCCGCTATATTTCGCAATGCGATTTAAGGAGTTAATGTTTACGTAAAGCAAATC
>SEDB01000576.1 GCA_004210715.1 Pedobacter sp. | reverse complement strand
GATAAAGATCCTAATAAATTCATCGCCAAAATGGGTGCTGAAGCATTAGAAGATTTATTAAAACGTATTGATTTAGATACTTTATCTTATGATTTACGTCACCAGGCTGCTAACGAAACTTCTCAACAACGTAAAAATGAGGCTTTAAAACGTCTTCAGGTTGTTGAAGCTTTCCGTGGTGCTAATACACGTATTGAGAATCGTCCGGAGTGGATGATTGTTAAAATCGTTCCGGTTATTCCACCAGAATTACGTCCTTTAGTTCCATTAGAAGGTGGTCGTTTTGCTACTTCAGATTTAAATGATTTATACCGTCGTGTAATTATCCGTAACAACCGTTTAAAACGTTTGATCGAGATTAAAGCACCAGAGGTAATTTTACGTAACGAGAAACGTATGTTGCAGGAAGCTGTAGATTCGTTGTTTGATAACTCACGTAAAGTTAATGCGGTTAAAACTGAAGGTAACCGTGCTTTGAAATCACTTTCAGATATCCTGAAAGGTAAACAAGGTCGTTTCCGTCAGAATTTATTAGGTAAACGTGTGGATTATTCAGCTCGTTCGGTAATTGTTGTAGGGCCTAGCCTTAAATTACACGAGTGCGGTATTCCTAAAGATATGGCTGCTGAACTTTACAAACCATTCATTATTCGTAAGATGATTGAGCGTGGTGTGGTTAAAACAGTTAAATCTGCTAAGAAAATCGTTGATAGAAAAGATCCATTAGTTTGGGATATCTTAGAAAATGTATTAAAAGGTCACCCGGTATTATTAAACCGTGCACCTACCTTACACAGATTAGGTATTCAGGCTTTCCAACCAAAATTAATTGAAGGAAAAGCAATTCAATTACACCCATTAGTGTGTACTGCATTCAACGCCGATTTTGATGGTGACCAGATGGCTGTCCACTTACCGTTAGGTAACGCAGCAATTTTGGAAGCCCAGGTTTTAATGTTGGCAGCGCACAATATCTTAAACCCTGCAAACGGTACGCCAATTACAGTACCTTCTCAGGATATGGTTTTGGGTCTTTATTATATTACTAAAGGCCGTAGAACTGATGATAGCAGAGTTGTAAAAGGTCAGGATTCTAGTTTCTATTCTCCGGAAGAAGTTATTATCGCTTATAACGAAAAAGAATTAGACTTACATGCATTTATCAAAGTAAGGGTAAATGTGAAGCAAGCTGATGGTTCTATCGTTAATAAGTTAACTGAAACCACTGTAGGTAGAGTATTATTCAACCAAATGGTTCCTGATGAAGTTGGTTACATCAATGAGTTATTAACTAAAAAATCGTTAAGAGATATTATCGGTGAGGTAGTTAAAATGACTGGTATGGCCCGTTCATCACAGTTCTTAGATGATATCAAAGAATTAGGTTTCCGTATGGCTTTTCAGGGAGGTTTATCGTTCAACTTACAAGACGTAAACATTCCGGTAGAAAAACATACTTTATTAGA
>SEDB01000575.1 GCA_004210715.1 Pedobacter sp. | reverse complement strand
AAAACTAGCCTTAAGCGCCAACAAAAAACAGCTTATGAAAATCTTCCTTAAAATGATTCCATAATAAGATTTGTCAACTTATATTTGGCGTATAATATGAACTACCAGCAAACCCTTAATTACCTATATAGCAAACTGCCGATGTTTACTCGTGTAGGTGCTTCTGCTTTTAAAAAGGATTTAACCAATACAATTATTTTTTGCGAAGCTTTGGATAATCCACAGCATAAATTTAAAAGTATTCATGTGGCGGGCACCAATGGAAAAGGTTCAACTTCACACATGCTTGCGGCTATTTTGCAAGAACAAGGTTATAAAACGGGATTATACACCTCGCCTCATTTAAAAGATTTTCGTGAACGCATCCGCATTAATGGAAAAATGATCAGTAAAACTGAGGTTGTTTCGTTCGTTAAAAATCAACAAAAATTAATAAATGAGGTTGAGCCATCGTTTTTTGAAGTAACGGTTGCATTGGCTTTCGATCACTTTGCCAAACATCAGGTAGACATTGCAATAATCGAAGTTGGCTTAGGTGGCCGACTGGATTCTACAAATATTATTCAGCCTGAAATTTCTGTAATTACCAACATCAGCATGGATCACACCAACATGCTCGGCAATACACTTGAGGAAATTGCTGGAGAAAAAGCAGGTATTATCAAGAAAGATACTCCAGTAGTAATTGGAGAAACCCAGGAAAAGTCTGCTCCTGTTTTTCTTGCGAACGCTAAAAAAATTGATGCTCCTATCCTATTTGCTGATGCGATGTTAACAGCAAGAGATTTCAAAATCCAAAATTCCAAACTTAGTTTATCAGTTTATCAAGATGATCAAATCAAATATGATAAACTAATCTGCGATCTTACAGGTATTTATCAGCATAAAAATATTCTCACCGTTTTAAAATCTTTGGAAGTCCTGAATGAGAAAACAAGTTTTAAAGTCTCCAAATCTTCAATTTATAGTGGACTCAAACAAGTTAAAAAACTTACCGGTTTGCAAGGGCGTTGGCAAACGTTGAGCAAAAATCCTTTGGTTATTTGTGATACAGGCCATAATGAAGCTGGTATTGCAGAAGTGATTAAAAACATCGCAAAAACACCATTTGAAAAACTTCATGTTGTTTTTGGTATGGTAAAAGACAAAGATATTTCTAAAGTACTTTCTATGATGCCCAAAAATGCAACCTACTATTTTTGCAAACCTAATTTAGAAAGAGCTTTAGATGCAATGGAGTTAGAAGAGCAGGTTGGTGGCAGTACATTTGTGGTAGCAGAAGCGATATAAAATCTTTACATTTTCTTCAAAATTTCTTCATTTAAAAATTGTTACTTTAGGCCTTTAACTAAAAACAGAATGAAGAAAATACCTTATTTACTCTTTTCCCTATCTTTATTTTCCATCTCTATTGCAAACGCCCAAACTAAAAAAACCGTTGCTCCGGTAAAAGCCTTTCCAGCTGAAGTAGCTCGCCCGAAATTGGTGGTGGGTCTTGTTGTCGATCAGATGCGTTGGGATTACCTTTACCGCTTTTACAATCGTTATGGCAACGGTGGCTTCAAAAGATTAATAAACGAAGGCTTCTGTGTAGAAAATACGCTGATTCCATACACGCCAACTTATACTGCTGTTGGCCATACCACCATTTACACAGGTTCAGTTCCTGCTGTTCATGGCATTATTGGTAATGATTGGTACGATTCAGAAACTAAAAAAAATGTTTACTGTACAGAAGATTCTACAGTGGTAACCGTTGGAAGCAGCCCATCTCCAGAAGGTAACATGTCGCCAAAAAACATGCTGACCACAACCATTACTGATGAATTAAGGTTAGCGACAAATTTTAAAGGAAAAGTTATCGGTATTTCGTTAAAAGATAGAGGTTCCATCCTTCCTGCAGGCCATGCTGCAAATGCTGCCTATTGGTACCAGGGAAGCACTGGTAACTGGATTACGAGCAGCTATTATATGAATGAAGTTCCAATGTGGATTGCTGATTATAATAAAATGAAACTTGCAAATAAGTTCTATGCAAAAAATTGGGAAACCATGTATCCAATTAATACCTATACCAACAGCACAGCTGATGAAAAAGCATACGA
>SEDB01000574.1 GCA_004210715.1 Pedobacter sp. | reverse complement strand
GTCTGGATTTCCTTTTCCAGCACTTCTCCACTCGCAATCACATGCTGAATATTTTCCATGATTGTAGGGAAACGAAAATGTTCCTCTATATCCGCAAGCGGCCTGCCCACATCTGTAAGTTTCAAGCTGAACTGGCGCATGGCCGGAGGAGTAAATTTTCTTAGGACAAGTTGAGCATCGATAAAAAGCTGTGGAATTATCGTGTTTCTAAAATAATTTTCTAGCTCTTCGTTGAGTTCGATAAGTGAACTGATCTTTTCGTTATTTTTCTGCATGCCGTTTTCCAAAATGATTCAATACTTGGGAATGGTACAAAGTTATGGATTATCTTTATCCTTTTTTCATAAACCAAAAAAGCGGTTTCTTTATGAAAGGAAAAGCAGGTATTAATAGAAGATTCACAGCTTTCAAAAAAATGTCATTAGGCATAACAGCACATTACCCAATAGTCACAAGTATAAATTTATTTACATAAAATCTTCAAGGGGTGCTCAAGATATTTGGATAAATAGAGCCGAGGGCTGAACAGTCCGGCGCCAATGCAGAATCATTCCAAAATCAATAGTCTGAAAGAATGTTGACAGAATAAGAACAGAAAAGTTCATCGGTTCCAATACATCAGAACTACTTGCTTCGATTTTGCTTAATAAATCTACCTTGATTTTAGCTCTTATTGACATGCTCATTTATTTAAAAAATCTCATAGCTCTTATGGGCACATTTTAATCCAATAGATCCGTGCCTGGATAACTTTTAAAATTAAAAGGATGAAAAAAAATATTTGGAGCTAATTAATCATCGTTCTCATAGAGATAGTCTTGCCATGTTTATCGATTACGTGAATCACATTGACTGCTCTTAGACAGCTTCCAATGAAAGCGATCCTGAATCTCACAACGTCGAGTCTTTGAAAGAATGTCAAGGGGTCCTCGTTATAAAAACGAATCTTTTGCCCGTTGATGTCTTTAACGAAGCCGTACCTTGCCGCTCTATTATAGGATAATATTATTCCCGTTCTCATATTTAATATAGTCAAGTAAAACAAAACGGGAGTTGATATATTACAAAAACCACCCTAATTTAGTTTTAAAGAATGATTCCATATTACGATTCGCACGAGAATGCAATCGTTTTAAGCCTAATAACCAACCCAAAGATTATTCTTTATATAGTATTAATCATACTATAATAGCTTCAAAATGTATTGTTTTTTTAAAAAAAATGTAAAGTTGAGTTGCGAATTACCTACCTTTGCGATTCAAAACGCTTCAACTCTATGATCAAAATTACTCACGACACGCCCTTGAGAAGATTAAATATGATTTCGCTAGGCGATCAAATCATTGACGGCTACGAATCCAGCGGTTCGGTAGTTAAAATATCCAAAACTACTGACTTAGACTTTACAGAATTCAAGTTCATTCTGCACAACAAGCAAATGATCTATATTCTGAGTTCACGTAATTAGG
>SEDB01000573.1 GCA_004210715.1 Pedobacter sp. | reverse complement strand
TAGGTGTTGGAGGAACTGAAGAATTTGCAGGCAATGGCTTCGATAGTGATGATAATGCTTTTGATTTTATTGCCAAAACAGTAAACCCGCAGAACTCGGCAGTGACTGAACCTGCATCAACATCAGGTCCATATTTAATAGTTACGCCAAAAACATTGGCATTTAGCAATCAGGCAATTAACACCACTTCAGCATCAAAAAGCTACGTATTAGCTGCAGGGAACTTAACTGGCACAACAACGCTTACAACAAGTGCACCGTATGCCATCTCCAAAAACAACACCACATTTGCAACCACTTTAGTGTACACCGCTACAGAATTGGCAACAAACCAAACGGTTTATGTAAGATTTAGTCCTACAATTACCGGTAACTCAACTGGTGCAATTGTTCATAGCAGCGCAGGAGCAACTTCAGTTTCACTTGCACTTACCGGGCCAGCAATTGATCCTAACCAAACTGTTTTCAACTTTGAGAATTGCACAACAGTTGGAAGTGCTGCATTGTCTGATGGATTTTATCAATACAGCGTAACTGGTCCTCAAACCTGGGGCTGCACAACCACTTTCGGTCACGATGCTTCGGATGCAACAGGTACCGCAAGTACAGGTAATGCCTTACAAATTAATGGTTTCTCCAGCGGAAACATTTTAAATGAAGATTGGTTAATTTCTCCGGCACTAAATTTATCAGCAATGAATTATGCTGTGCTTTCCTTTTGGACCAGATCTGCTTTCGCAGGTGATAAATTGCAATTGAAGGTTTCTACAAATTATACAGGAAGCGGTGATCCATCATTGGCTACATGGGTAAATTTGGATGGTAAATTCCCAGAAACAGCATCTGATGTATGGACGAAATCTGGAAACATCGATTTATCAGCTTATAAAGCCAGCCCTGTTTATGTGGCTTTCGTTTACAATTCTACTACCTCATCAGCCAGCCGGTGGACGGTTGACGATTTCGCCGTAATAAATTCGAATACACCGCCACCAGTGGATATCACTACCTCTACAACAAGTGTGAATTTTGGTTTCCAGGCGGCTGGAACTACTTCAACAGAAAAGGCATTTACTTTTTCAGCAGGAAATTTAACTGGTGATGTAACCGTTACTGCTCCGGCAAACTTCACTATATCAAACACAAGCAATGGTACATTCGGTACAACTTTAAATTATTCCAGGGCGGCAATTAACAATACCTCACCTACCGTATATGTAAAATTTTCACCAACAGCCATTAACACCACATATTCTGCTAATGTGAACATTGCTACAGCGGGTTCGAGCAATAAAACAGTTACGCTTTCAGGAAACACTTTTGATGTAGTGAATACCTTAGAGGTTGTAAACTGGAATATCGAGTGGTTCGGAAGTCCTGCACAAGATCCTTCAAATGATGTTTTACAGGCAGCAAACGTAAAAACGATTGTCAATAATATCAATGCCGATGTTTATGGTTTTGCCGAAGT
>SEDB01000572.1 GCA_004210715.1 Pedobacter sp. | reverse complement strand
ATTTGCGGTAAGGCCGGGATGATGAAGGAAAAAGAAATCAATACCGGTGTTACCGATCCACATGGTTTGGAAGTTAAAACCGAATTTAAATTTGGATTGGGCTTATTTGTTGGGATTGTCTCGGGCGTGTTGAGTGCTTGTTTCAATTTCGGTATCGAAGCGGGCAAGCCCATGGCTGATGCTGCGAATACCATCTGGAAAGCAGCTAATCCAGCAGAAACAGGAAACTTCCTTTTCTCCAATAATGTAACTTATATCATTGTGCTTTGGGGAGGATTAACCACCAACTTTATTTGGTGCATGATTTTAAATGCCAGAAATAAAACATTTGGCGATTATACAAATGCAAAAACACCACTGTTAAAAAATTACATTTTTTCCGCGCTTGCTGGCACAACATGGTTTCTTCAATTCTTTTTCTACGGAATGGGAGAGAGCAAGATGGGGAATGGCGCAAGTTCATGGATATTGCACATGGCTTTCATCATCTTAATTGCCAACGTTTGGGGGCTGATATTAAAAGAATGGAAAGGTGTGTCTAAAAAAACATTCATTACCGTATTGGTGGGTATTCTAACCATCATCATATCGGTACTTATTGTGGGTTACGGTAATTCACTAAAAGGTTAAATCATATAAAAAATCATAAAATACTATAATGTCAATCGAAACAAAAAATTATAAGCACGTAAGCTATTTGTGGAATGAAGAGGAAGCCGCAAAACTAGCTGGAGATGAAGTTGCATTGTTAATTTATCGCTCTAATTTATTAGGCGCCGATTTACGCTTAACCAATTATGGCGGTGGCAACACTTCATGCAAGTTAATGGAAAAAGATCCTTTAACTGGATCTGAAACTGAAGTAATGTGGGTAAAAGGATCTGGTGGAGATTTAGGTACGCTGAAAAAAAGTGGCCTTGCAGCATTATACGTAGATCGTTTACGCAGCTTAAAGAATATTTACCGTGGTGTGGAACATGAAGATGAAATGGTTGAATTGTTCAATCACTGCATTTTTGATTTGAGTTCAAAAGCACCATCAATCGATACACCGTTGCACGGGTTTTTACCTTTTGCACACATTGATCACCTGCATCCTGATGCAGCTATTGCAATCGCGGCAGCAAAAGACGGAAAAAAAATAACAGAAGAGCTTTTCGGTGGAACAATTGGATGGGTGGAGTGGAAAAAACCAGGTTTTGAGCTGGGGTTGACCTTGAAAAAATGTTTGGATGAAAACCCAGGTATCCGTGGAATCATGTTGGGCTCTCATGGATTATTTACCTGGGGCGATACCGCTTACGAAAGTTATTTGAATACACTTGATGTAATCGAAATCTGCTCTGAATATCTAGCGCAGAATTATGGTAAAAAAGGTCCGGTTTTCGGCGGACAAAAAATTGAAAGTGCTGATGAGGCCTCACGTAAAAAACAAGCAGCTAGTTTAGCGCCAATTTTACGTGGTCTCTGTTCTTC
>SEDB01000571.1 GCA_004210715.1 Pedobacter sp. | reverse complement strand
AACGGATTTACAGTAATGGTTGCAAGCCCGGTTTGAGCCTGACCACAGTTTACATCGCTAACATTTACCAAATTATAAGCGAAAGCGCCAGAAACATTCGTGGGTGCGGTTATTGTAACTGATGCATTGGTTCCTGATGTCGTAACCGTTCTACTTGCACCACCGTTAACATTATACGTAAAGGTGTAAGGCGCTGTTCCTTTAGTACCGGTAAAAGTCAAAATTGGAGAAATACCATTATAGCAAATAGCTGCAGTACCAGAAATGGTTGCTGTTGCAGCTGGGAGTTCTGTTAATTTAAAGGTTCTCGTCATAATATTAGTTCCATCATAATCGGTACCACCATTATCGGTAACCGTTACAGTAATATTCGCCAGCCCACTAACGTTGTTTTTGAAACGATAAGTAATTATTCCTTTGTCCGCTCCGTTGGCGGCAACCGTTAATACATCAAATAAATTGGCATTATCTGACGTAATTGTTAAAGTTGTAGTTTGCATGGTTTCCGGACCAGCCGAAATTCCAGTTAATTCAATTGTTTTATTAGTGGGGGTAAAACAAGCAGACTGATCGGTTATTGCAGCTAAAGTTGGCGCACCGTTGCCGAATAAATATCTGGTTTTAATTGGGTAGTGATCGGTTGTTGTAGAACTATAATTTGTAACCAGATTTTTTACCGCGTCCAATACTTCAGCTGTTCCTTGAATGTAATTTAAATTGAGGCTTTTTGTGATAATCACATTATCGATCACGGTATTAAATCCAGCTGTAGATTGTTTACCTGCCAAACTCAAAGGAAGGGTGATCGGGAAATAGTTGGCTGCATCTAAAGTGAAATCAGCATAAGATGTTCCTGTTCCTGCAGGCATTGGAGCAATGGTTTTATCTGGATTAAGCACATCATTAAAATCGCCTAAAATGATTACCTTTTTACCTGCGAGATTCGCGTCAATCCAGTTTTTAAGCTGTAGATTGCCACCTTTTCTTCTGTTATAGGAATCGATTTGTTCTGCAGGAGTTCCAGTATTTGCCTTAGCATGAATCTCGATAAAGGTTACCGTTTCTTTTTTACCGTTTATGGTCACTTCAGCTTCCATGGCAAAAGGGAAACGCCCTGAAGACCAGTTTTTGTATGGCGTTCCATCTACACTTGTTGAGGCAATAGCAGGATTGTATGTATCTTCCAATACGCCAAAAGTTCGAATCGGTTTTATCAGATCGGTACGATACATGAATGCTAATTTTTGTGCCAGTGGATAATCAGGATCTTGTTTGTTATCGGCATAAGAACCAAAAGAGCTGAAAATGACATTATATCCGGCAGGCAAAACCGTGTTTCTGAATAACGTAGTATCCACTACTTCGGCAAAACCATAAACATCGGCATTGATATTATTGACAATCGTTTTTACGTTTGCTGCCTGTAAAACATCATTTGAAGGATCTTGTGCAGGACTTCCGAACCACTCGATATTCCA
>SEDB01000570.1 GCA_004210715.1 Pedobacter sp. | reverse complement strand
CCTAAAACTTTTAACTTTCAGCCTTTAACTTATTTACTTTTCAGTTTTTTCATAAACTCAGCAATCGCTGGTTGCAGTTCTTTGAAAAGTTCATTGTCTCTATTTTTTAGAATCACCTCAGTAAACATTTTCAAGCCGATGGCAAATTCGGTACTCTGGTTTTCATCGTCAAAAATGGTTTTGCTTTTTACTACATTTATAATATTGAAAAGATTATCATGATTGTCAAATTCCAATTTTAAAGGATCATTTTTTACATCATCTTCTTTTGCTAAAGATATTTCTTCTAATGTTAACTTGTATTTATTTGTGCGTCTTGCCATTATTATATTTCTTGTGATTTCAATCGCTAACTATTGCTTTAAGGTGCTCGATTGTTTTACTATAGACTAAAAACTACTGACTATTTCACTGTTTTTCTTCTATTCTTAATGTAGTCCTCAAAAATGTATTCTCCTAAACCATTTAAAGAACTGTAGAAAGCCCTGCCGCCGTTAATTTCGGTAAACTGACGCACAAATTGTTGTAAATATGGATCTTTGGCAATCATAAATGTGGTAATTGGAATTTTCAATCGCTTACATTGTGCGGCCATGTTTAAGGTTTTATTAATCACCTTTCTATCCAGACCCATGCTGTTTTTGTAATACTTTCCATTTTCTTTTAAACAGGTGGGTTTCCCATCTGTGATCATGAAAATTTGTTTGTTGTGGGTTTTCCTGCGGCGAAGTAAATCCGTGGCCAGTTCCAAACCTGCAAAAGTATTGGTGTGGTAAGGGCCAACTTGCAAATACGGTAAATCTTTCACCGTAATCGGCCAGGCATCATTTCCAAAAACAACAATATCCAGTGTGTCTTTCGGATATTTGGTTTTAATCAATTCAGCCAGTGCCATGGCTACTTTTTTGGCAGGTGTAATTCTATCCTCGCCATATAAAATCATCGAGTGCGAAATATCAATCATTAACACGGTTGAAGTAAGGGTTTTAAAGTCCTTTTCTTCCACCTCTAAATCGCGGTCGGTTAAAGTAAAATTATTAATGCCGTGGTTAATTTGCGCATTTTGAATAGATGCAGTCATATCGATCTGATCCAAGCTGTCGCCGAAATTATATTCCCTGCGATCGGCATTTTTCTCCTCACCGATGCCCGATTGATTGCTGTTGTGATTTCCTCTTCCCGATTTTTTCAGTTTTCCAAAAATCTCATCCAACGCCGATTTCCGAATGGTTTGCTCCGTTTTGGCTGTAATTTTAAATTCTCCGGATTGATTGTCTTCCGTGAGATAACCTTTATCTTTCAGGTCATCAATGAAATTACCGATGCCGTAATCATTATTGGTTAATTTGTATTGTTTGTCGAGCTCGTTTAACCAACTTAATGCCTCTGCTGCATCTCCTGCTGTATAATTTAGCAACTCGCTAAATAATTTCAGCAACTCATCAAACCCACCTTTTGGCGTATCGCCAGGCTTATAATCAGA
>SEDB01000569.1 GCA_004210715.1 Pedobacter sp. | reverse complement strand
AAGGACTGCAAAGATAGAAACTAGATTGAATAATCAAAAAGTATCTATCATAATTTATCAAATATTTTTGTTCAAAAACGCTAAGTGGTTAATTTTTAAGGAGAATAGTTTTAAAAAAAATATTCAGAAAAGCAATTATTGAGCTCATCGGTTACTTCAGCCCTGCTTTTTGCTACAAGGCCCGATGAAAAAATCGGGCGCTTTTCGCTTCAATCAGGTTTAGCTAACGTAAAACTCTGCAACTATTTATGATTCCTAGTGCAGAGTCAACAATCTACTTCATCACCACTTCCGATACTTCAATCAATTCTGGTCCACCTTCCAGCGGATAACCTTCAACCTTAGTTCCTCTTAAAGTAACCTGTCTGTCTACATATGTATCTAAATTCAGGCTGCTACTTCTTAAGGCGTATGGTTTTCCACCATAAGTAATGCTATGGGTACCGTATTGAAAGGTTGTCATTCCCAGCTTTGTAATTCTTCCTTCAATTGAAACGGTTTCGCCACTGGAGGCAGACCTCATAGAACCGCAGCTAGACATTATCACTGCAAATAACGAGAGTAAAATTATTTTTTTCATAATGGGTTAATCTGGTAAGTTAAACTTATTGATTATTAAACATAAATTATTTGATAAAGTTCTTTGGTTGGATTAGAAATCCAAAAGCCGAAGGATGAGATTACAACTAAAATCAATAAAGTTCTTTTTGAAACTCAAAAAAATACTGAACAGCTTTAACAAGCCTACTCCCGTACCAGCTAAACATTTCGCCATCAACCAATTTAATTTCTACATTCGGAATGGCAGCTTGTATTTCTTTTATATGTTTCTCGGCAAATGGGTAAGGCTCAGAAGAAAGCAAAATCAACTGAGGATTTAAATATTTTAGTTTTTCGAGCGTAATTGTTGGATAGCGTTCATGGTGAATAACATTTATCATGCCGTTGGTAAGCAAAATATCATCGATAAAAGTATTTTTACCTGCTGCCATATAAGGCTTTCTCCAAATGAGGTAGGCAACCTTTTTGTCAATTTGATTTTGCAAAGCCAGTGTCTTCAAATCGTTAAAACCAGCAGAAATTAAATGGTTTAAATAGCCTGCTTCAGGTTCACGATCTACCAACTCCCCTATTTGCGTGATGGTTTTCATGGCATCATTTAATGTGAAAATATCACTCATCCAAACCGGAAAGTGTTGTGCAAGTTCTTCTATATCGCTTTGCGTATTTTCTTCCTTGTTACCGATAATCAAATCGGGCTTCAAATCTTTAATAAGATCGATATTCAGCTTTTTTGTTCCAAATTTCCTGATCTAAACCTAAATCAAACAGGAGTTCCGTTTGAGAGGGCACAATCGAAACAATCCTTTTAGGAGGAAAATTAATCAGGATTTCATTCCCCATCTGATCAATGAAAGACTTCTGCATAAACAAAGGTAATGATAGAATGGAGATTACATTACTAAATCTCAATCCATCGCCAGTTACTCAAATTAATGAGATGATAATTGCAAACATTACATTTAAAATCCGGTTAATCTTATATTAAATGGCATCCCCAATGAAAAAATCTATCCTTCTGTTAACTCTAATCATGAGCATATACATGAAAAGTAATGCACAACAGCTGCTTGAAGTTGCATCTTTTGAAAAAAACCAGCCTATAGGCGTAACAGTTTCTCCAGTTTCAAATCGATTATTTGTTTCATTTCCAAAACATGAACCTTATTTATATGGCTTAACTGAAATAGTAAATGGGAAGCGAAAAGCTTTTCCTGATCAAGAATGGAACAAGGTGGATAGCTTGGATACAAAAAACCATTTTGTAAATGTTCAGGATTTATATGCTGATCAAAATAATTTTCTTTGGGTATTGGACTCAAAACCTGCGGGTGCTTCTTCTGTGTTTGGAGATTCTGGCGCAAGTAAAACCGGACAATTCAAACTTTTAAAAATCGATTTAAAGACTGATCAAGTCGTTCGGATTTATGAATTTGATGAT
>SEDB01000568.1 GCA_004210715.1 Pedobacter sp. | reverse complement strand
GCGTAAGCTTTAGTATAAAGAAAATACAAATTATGTCAGGACATAACGAATCAATACTTAGAGAACCATTAATTACCGGCGATAATATCACGTATGCAAAAATTACGGACGATATTTTAGGACCGGTAGAAAACAAGCCGAACAAGGCTTGGTGGATTGGTTTCATCGTTTCAGCATTAGGTGCTTTGCTTTGGGTTGTAGCAGTTAGTTACACTTTTTGGAATGGTATCGGTGCATGGGGCTTAAATAAAACAGTTGGATGGGCATGGGATATTACCGGTTTCGTTTGGTGGGTAGGTATCGGTCACGCTGGAACACTAATTTCAGCAGTACTATTACTTTTCCGTCAAAACTGGCGTAACTCTATTAACCGTTCGGCAGAGGCAATGACCATTTTCGCCGTTATTTGTGCAGCAACGTACGTTGTGTCACACATGGGCCGTCCTTGGTTAGCTTATTGGGTATTACCATTACCAAATCAGTTCGGATCACTTTGGGTAAACTTTAACTCTCCATTGGTTTGGGATATGTTTGCCATCTCTACTTATTTCTCTGTATCATTATTATTCTGGTACACAGGTTTATTACCAGATATTGCGACCATTCGTGACCGTGCAGTTGGCACACGCAGAAAAATCTATACCATCTTTTCTTTTGGATGGACTGGCGGTGTTAAAACCTGGCAACGTTTCGAAGCGGTATCATTAATCTTAGCTGGTATTTCAACACCACTGGTACTTTCGGTGCACACCATTGTATCAATGGACTTTGCAACATCAGTAATTCCTGGATGGCACACAACCATCTTCCCTCCATACTTCGTGGCAGGGGCGATCTTCTCAGGTTTTGCGATGGTGTTAACCTTGTTATTGGTAGCGCGTAAAGTGTTAGGTCTTGAGAACTATATCACCATGTTCCACATTGAGTCGATGAACAAAATCATCATCTTAACAGGATCAATTGTAGGTGTGGCTTATTTAACTGAGTTCTTTATTGCATGGTATTCAGGTTCTGAATATGAGCAATATGCGTTTATCAACCGTTCTACTGGTCCTTACTGGTGGTCATACTGGATGATGATGACGTGTAACGTAATCTCTCCACAGTTGTTATGGTTCAAAAAAATCCGTTTAAGCATCAAAGCCACCTGGATTTTATCAATCGTAGTAAACGTAGGGATGTGGTTCGAACGTTTCGTAATTATCGTTACTTCATTACACCGTGATTATATTCCTTCAAGTTGGGCAATGTTCTATCCAACCTGGGTTGATGTGAGTGTATTCGTTGGTTCAATCGGACTATTCTTCACTTTATTCTTATTATTCTTAAGAGTATTGCCATCAATTGCTATTGCAGAGGTTAAATTATTATTGAAAACTGCAAGTGAGCAATCGAAAATGAAACAGATTAAAGAAGGACATGAGAATAAAGAGTACGTTGCAGAATACGTAGAGTCTTTACAGAAATTTGATAGTGTTAAACAAGAAGATTACGCA
>SEDB01000567.1 GCA_004210715.1 Pedobacter sp. | reverse complement strand
AAACTGTCTTTCTCACGGAATAGCATAACCGAGCCAGGTTGCTTTTTATTTTCCAGTGAGAACAAAGTCGCAATTACGCAGTTTTCCCTGCGGTCATTTGCTGCTTTTAAAATTTCAATCGGATTGAATTTGTCTTCGGCTAAAATGGGTTCAAAAAGAATATGAACAATGCCATTACATCCCAACTGAACACCGAATTTAGCATCATCCTCATCAGTGGTGTCATAAGTGACCAGTTTGTTTTCCTGCTGATGAATGGCTGAAAGCGCTTTTCTCAAGGCGTCGCCTTCTAAACAGCCGCCACTTATGGCGCCAGTAAGCAAGCCATCGTCCGTTACCAACATTCTAGCACCAGGCCTTCTGTAGGAAGACCCTTCTACTTTAACCACCGTGGCCAATGCGGATTTCTTGTTTTCGGCAACGGCTTTTTGGTAAGCGCCCAGAATAGCTACAATTTCTTTCATAAGGAGATGTTATTCCAATCAAACTGCAAGATTGGGATTAAAAATTAAATACTGGCCATATCAAATGGTAATTTTCTTATCCTTTTTCCTGTTAAATCAAATATAGCGGCTGTTAATGCCGGTGCAAAAGGAGGTAAACCCGGTTCGCCGATACCGCCTGCATCTGCATCATTTTCCATGATGTGTACTTCTATTGGTGGAATATCGGTAATTCGTGGCATTTTATAGTCGTAAAAATTATGTTGTTCTACCAAACCATCTTTAAAAGTGATTTCATGAATAGTGGCAGCACCTAAACCCATTACAATAGCACCTTCCACCTGCGCATGAATGATGTCAGGATTCACATACCAACCGCAATCTACCACTGCCCAAACCTGATCAATTTTTAACTTACCGCCTTTAGGTTTAGAAACTTTTACCACCTGGGCAACAGTTGTTCCAAAGCATTCAGTAACGGCGATTCCGTATCCTTTACTTTTATTTTTCCAGCCCGATACCTCAGCTACTTTATCCAATAGTTTCTGCGATCGTTCTTCTTTCAAATACGCACGTCTGAATTCAAGGGGGTCTTTTCCTGATTTGTGAGCCAATTCGTTTACAAAACTTTCGTAAGCAAATCCATTGGTTGATGCATAAACGGATCTCCAGAATAAGGTTGGGATTGGCGTTTTGAACGTTACATCAGCAAAGCTGATATTCTTAATGCTTTCAAAATAAGGTTTCAACCATCCTTCAGAAGTACTCCGGTTTGCCTTGCCGTTATCGCCAGATCTAAAATGATCGTTGTTTTGACCAGCCATTTGAAATTTTATTGCACTGATGTTTTTGTTTTCATCAATTACACCGCGGCAACGGTAAGAAATACCCGGACGGAAAGGTCCCTGAGTGGCATCATCTTCCCGGGTCCATACTACCTGAACGGGAAGCCCGATTTCTTTTGAAATCACCAGTGCTTCATGCGGATAATCTGTTAATGCCTTTCTGCCGAAACCTCCGCCTAAAAAAGTCATGTTAACAATCACTTTTTCAAA
>SEDB01000566.1 GCA_004210715.1 Pedobacter sp. | reverse complement strand
GTTATAGCACACAAAACAGGAACTAATCCAGCTTTCAGTAAACTATCCAACGTAATTGAAGAAACAGAGTTTTCATCTAAATCGCCAACAAAACCATAATCGATTTCTTTAACAGGGCGTTTTTTAGCTTTAATAATATTTCCATCGGCACCAGTTAAACCAATTGCATTACTGCCTTTAGCCTGCAACTGGGCAACCATATTTTTGTTAATTAAACCGGCGTAAACCATTGTTACGATCCTCAAGGTTTCGATATCAGTAACTCTTCTACCTTCAACCATTTTGGCATCAATACCTAAACTTTCGCCCAACTCGGTTGCGATTTTGCCACCGCCATGAACCAAAATTTTATCGCCGGGCAAAGCCGTAAAATCCAGCAAGAACTGGTGCAAATTTGCAGAGTTATCAATTACGTTTCCGCCGATTTTTATGATTGTAAGTTGTTTCATACATTGAGTTATAGGTTGCCAGTTATAAGTTGCGTGTTTAGGCGCTTAGACCTGTAATACGGAACCTGTAACTGATAACTGATTTACAATTCTAAAATCTCAGAAGACAATTCCAAATCTCTACGAACTGGCAAACAGTGCATCACTTTGGCATCGTTGGTAAATTTTAGCTTTTCGTTATTCATCATCCAGCCATCTGGATAAGTTAAAACCTTACCGTATTCTTTGTAGCTGCTCCAGTTTTTCACATAAACATAATCAGCTCCAGCCAATGCCTCCTCTATATTATATTGAATGTCGGCACCTGGTGTAAATTCTTCGGCCAATTCATAACCTTCTGGTTGGGCGATGGTGAAATCAATCATGCCTTCTTCTTGTGCCTTGCACATCCATTCTGCAAAAGAATTTGGAACCGCTTGCGGTAAAGCTTTTACGTGAGGTGCCCAAGCTAAAACAACCTTTGGTTTTCTGCCATCAGTTTGTTTCGTCCATGTTTCGTGTATGGTAATAATAACCATCACATTCATACCTAAGTTCAGCGCCGCTTTCTGAGTGCTTAAACGGGTACGCAAACTTGGGTTCATAAAAACCAATCCTAAGGTTTTGTTTTTACCCAAACTCTGGTGTGCATAAGGATTCGCTTTTAATTCAAGCGCATCTTTTACAAATTCTTTGATGCTCGGAACATCGTGTACGGAAGTGAAAAGTTTCATTTTTTTTAAGCTTAAAGGTTAAAGCTAAAGGCTGAAAGCTTTCTGTCAAAACGCAGAATACAAGGCCTAATCCCTAACTTATTATGTTCTTAATCGCTTCAGCAAGCCTATAAGCATTGCCTTAACTTCATTTGTTTTATTGTTTATTTCCTGATACTTGGCTTCATTCAAATACTTCAAATCTTTTGCAAGCAAACAGGCATACTCTGCTTCATGGCAGGAACCCAATGCTATGTCTAAAAACCGAGCAAAATCCATTGTAGAATTTCTTCCTGCTCCCTCTACAATATTTAAAGGTACCGAATAAGCAGCTCTTTTAACCTGACTATGCAAATCGTATTTTTCAGATGGCGGAAATAAAGGAAGTACATCTGAATAAACAAACAGCACCATCAAATGCGCCTTTTTCCAAACTTCCAATTTTTGATAATCTCTCATTTTCGTTTAAGCTTAATGTTTAAACAGAAAATAGGGATACCACTAATTTATTCCTTTACCATCATATATGCTAATTGCAATCCGCTTTCAGCTTTAGTCTTTCAGCTTTTAGCTTATTTTACCAACTCACCAAAAGCACTTAAAAACTCATCAGCATGTGCTTTAGTTAAATTTAACGCCGGCAATAAACGGATAACGTTTGGTTTTGCCTCGCCAGTGAAGATAAAATGTTTAAATAATAACTCCTTTTTAACATGAGCCAATTCTTCAGGCAGTTCAATTCCTATCATCAACCCACGACCGCGAACTTCCTTTACCTGCTCAAATTTCTTCAATTCAGCGATTAAATAGTTCCCGATTTCCTCAGCATTCTTCATCAGGTTATCTCTTTCAATAACTTCTAAAACCGCTAAAGCTGCAGCGCAAGCTAAATGGTTTCCGCCGAAAGTGGTACCCAATTCGCCATGCCAAGGCTTAAATTTTGGCGCAATTGAAATTCCTGCCACTGGAAATCCGTTGCCCATTCCTTTTGCCATGGTGTAAACATCTGCTTCTACACCCGAGTAGTCGTGTGAGTAAAACAAACCTGTTCTACCATAACCACACTGAACTGAATCGGCAATGTAAACCGCGTTGTACTCATCACAAAGTGAACGGATTTTTTGTAAGAAACTTTTTGAAGCTTCCTTAATTCCGCCAACACCTTGAATGCCTTCGATAATTACAGCCGAAATTTCATCGCCCTGCGATTTAAAAGTTTCTTCTAATGCCACTTCGTTATTGAAAGGCAAGAAGATTACATTTTCAGTTTGATTAACAGGTGCTACAATTTTAGGGTTATCGGTTACCGCAACCGCTAA
>SEDB01000565.1 GCA_004210715.1 Pedobacter sp. | reverse complement strand
ATGATGGTGATACACAATTGTTAAATACCAATGCAGATACAATCGCATCATCAGTTGCGGTAGCCATGTCGGCATTATATGAAACCCGTTTGGTATATTGCTTTGAGAAAAAAGGGGTGTTGAAAGATGTGAATGATGATGATTCGGTAGTGAGAGAAATCAAGGCTGATGAATTTGAAGGTTTAAAAGCCGATGGAACTGTTCAAGGTGGAATGATTCCTAAATTGCACAATGCTTTTGAAGCGATAAAAAAAGGTGTTTCTGCGGTTTATATTGGCAAAGCTGATGAATTGGCTGAACTAGCTGAAGGTACTTTTGGGACGAAGATGAACCCCTAAATCCCCTAAAGGAGACTTTGCATGGTGGATAGGCTTGTTGCAATTATTTAATCTCTTCGTCATTGCGAGGAGGTACGAAGCAATCTCCTTTTAACAGTTTCGTGGGAGAGGTCACTTGGTTTTTAGTAATATCGAGAGTAATTTAAACCTGATAGAAACGAAAATACTTTTTTTAGCAGCGACTTTGAATTTTCTGCCATGCTGAGGCACGAAGCATTTGCAAGCGATGAAACAGATGCTTCGTGCCTCAGCATGGCAGGTGCTTAAAAAAAGATTGAAGTGAATAGCAGGACTAACATTAATAATGTTACTGAAACTGCTTTTCAAATAAATATTAATTGATTAAAATCGGTGAAATCACCAAAATCAGTATAATCAAATGAGTAAAAAAATAGCCATTATCGGTAGCGGAAATATCGGTTTATCTTTAGCAAAAGGATTGGTAAAAGCCGATTTTGCAAAGGCTGCCAACATCACGCTTACCCGTAGAAATATAGACCATTTAAAATCTTTCGCTGAGGCTGAATTTGTGGTGAGCAATGACAACAAACAAGCCGTTACTAATGCTGATGTTGTAATTCTTGCTGTTTTGCCGCAACAATTAAATACAGTTTTGGATGAAATTAACTCATCTATAGATTCAACAAAACATTTGGTTATTTCCGTAATTTCTGGTGTAAGCTGCGCTGCGGTTCGTGAAAAATTGGGCGATGATGTGGAAGTAATTCGCGTAATGCCAAATACGGCAATAGCCATTGGCCAATCGATGACTTGTATGGCGAGTGATAATGCTTCGGCTGAAAATATTGCAAGCGTGACGAAAATGTTTGAAACGGTTGGTTCGGTTGTGAAGATAAATGAAGACTTAATGACCTCGGCTACGGCGCTTTGTGCTTGTGGGATTGCTTTCTTTTTGAGGGCAATCAGAGCGGCATCGCAAGGTGGTGTAGAAATAGGTTTCCATGCTGATGAGGCTTTAAAAATGGCGGTTCAAACAGCAAAAGGAGCGGCCGATTTGCTTTTATTACACGGTACACACCCAGAATCAGAAATAGATAAAGTAACTTCGCCGAAAGGTTGTACCATTGCCGGTTTAAACGAAATGGAGCACAATGGCTTTAGTTCATCATTAATAAAAGGTATTAAATTGTCGGCTTTAAA
>SEDB01000117.1 GCA_004210715.1 Pedobacter sp. | reverse complement strand
AACGCAAAATATTTTGATGCAGAAGGCTGGCAATATTTTACTAAAGAGCGTTTTGATTTGCTTTATCCATCTTATGGAGATACTTACCCTTTATATAATGGTGCAATTGGTATGACTTATGAGCAAGGCGGTATCAGGGCTGGTTTATCAGTGGTAACCAATAATGGTGATACGCTGACTTTAAAAGATCGTATAGCACATCATTTCGCAACCGGAATGTCAACCGTTGAAGTTTCTTCTCAAAACCAAAGTAAATTGTTGGAAGAATATAAAAAATATTTCCAGCAGGAATTAACCACTGCTCCTGGCATTTATAAAACCTATGTAATCAAAGCAAGCAATTTATCCAGACAAAAGAAATTGGCAGAATTGCTTACCAAAAACAAGATCCAGTTTAGTTACGGTGCAGATAAATCAGGCAGAGGCTATGATTACGATTCACAAAAGGAAGAAAGCTTTACTGTTGAAAGAAATGATTTAATTATCAATGTGCAACAGCCAAGAGCGGTTTTGGCAAATGTGCTTTTGGAACCTCAAACTTTTGTTACTGATTCAAACACTTATGACATTACTGCCTGGGCATTACCTTATGTATATGGTTTAAAGGCTTATGCCAGCAAAGAAAATTTCAAAGGGAAATATAATATAAAGGTCAGACAATCAGATCAAGCATTTACGGTTGCTGGCAGAGATTACCCTGCCGGAACACTGATTGTTTTAAGGGCTGAAAATGAAAAACTGGTAAAAGATTTAAAAGATAAAGTAGTTGCGGTTGCCAAAAAATTTGATAAATCTGTAAGAGGCATAACCAGTGGTTTTGTAGAAAAAGGGAGGGACTTTGGTTCTAATGTTTACCCCATTCTTAAGCAGCCTAAAATTGCTATCGTATCTGGAAATGAGGTTTCATCTTTAGCTTTTGGCGAAGCATGGTACTATTTAGAGCATGACCTAAGCCTTTCTCCCAGCATCATCAATGCCAGAGATATCAATAATTTGGACATCAATAAAATAAATACATTGATACTTCCTGATGGCAGTTATAGTGCTTTTGTTGGCGATGGTTTAACAGCATGGCTAAATAAAGGAGGGAAACTGATTTTAATGGAAGATGCAATTGAAAGTGTATTGGACAAAAAAGGCTTTGATTTAAAAAAGAAGGAAGCGGTTGTTAAAAAAGACGAGAAACCTGAGCCTAGTAAAATGCTATTCAAAGATAAGGACAAAGATGATTTCGAATTTGCGATTCCCGGTGCCATTTACAAAGTAAATCTAGATGCTTCCCATCCTTTTTCTTATGGATTAGGAAAGTTTTATTATACACTAAAAACAGATCGTAAAATTTATGAGCTCTTCTCAAAAGGGTGGAATGTTGGACAAATCAATGATAAAAGTTTAATGGCAGGCGTAGTGGGTAAGAAAGTACGTGAAGAACTAAAATCTGGTTTACTAATCGGGGTACAGGATTTTGGTAAGGGACAAGTCGTTTATTTAGCCAACGATCCTCTTTTTAGGAATTTTTGGGAAGGCGGGAAGACTCTTTTTGGGAATATTCTGTTTTGTAGTTATTAATGAGGCAAGATATCGGTTTTATTTGAGCAGAACAGTTACTGGTACAGTTACAGCACAGGAAGATGGCTTGCCAATTCCAGGTGTTTCTGTCAGAGTTAAGGAGGTATCTAACCTCGGTACGCAAACTGGCGGTGACGGAAAGTTCACCCTAAGAGTACCATCAAATGGAAAAACCCTTGTATTTACCTATTTAGGGTATGCAACTAAAGAAGTTGCTATTTCATCTTCAAATGTATCTGTTGTTTTACAGTCTGATACAAAATCATTAAATGAAGTTGTGGTAACAGCGGGTGGTCTATCTGCTACTAAAGCACAATTAGGTACTGCTTCAACTACAGTGAAAGCAGAGCAACTTACACAGGCAAAACAAACTAACGTGGCTTCTGCATTAACAGGTAAAGTTGCTGGTTTGCAATTAAATGCTGTAAGTACAGGTGTTAACCCTAACTATCGTTTAGTGTTACGTGGTAACAGATCGTTATTAGGTAATAACACTGCATTGGTAGTAGTGGATAATATCATCTCTCCAAGCAGTATCTTAGGTAATATCAACCCTGAGGATATTGAAAACATTGAGGTGTTAAATGGTGGTGGTGCTGCTGCACTTTACGGATCAGAAGCATCAAATGGTGCCTTGATCATTACAACCAAAAAAGGTAAACCAGGCGTAACTACTTACAAAGTTGGTCAAACATTTAACGCGGAGTGGATAAGTTTCTTCCCAGGCTTACAAAATAGCTTTGGTTCTGGTGCTGATTCTGATTTGCAAATCTATACTGCTCACGAGAACCAACAGTATGGTCCTGCTTTCGATGGAACTGTTCGCCCAATTGGTGATCTTTTAGAAGATGGTAGCATGCAAACTGCAGTTTATTCTCCAAACGATTCTAAAAAAGAATTCTGGGATACTGGTTTAACTAGTCAAACAGATTTTGCAATGTCTACAGCTGACGATAAATCTAGATATTATATCTCTAGTCAGTATGTTGACGTAGCTGGTACAACACCTAAAGATAAGTACAATCGTTTCTCTCTTCGTTTAAATGGTAGCCGCGATTTTGGTAAAGGTGTAAGTTTAGATTTCACAACGAATTACATTCAAAACCGTTTTGATGTAACTACTGCAACTTCATCAATGTATGATCAGATTTTGCAGACTCCAGCGCAAATTATGTTAACAGATTATTCTGATTGGCAGAATAATAAATTTGCAAACCCTAACGGTTACTACAATGCATATTATGCTAACCCTTACTTCACGTTAGATAACGAGCGTCAAAATGTTCGTAACGATTATTTAGCAGGTAACATCGATTTGAAATACAAACCATTAGAATGGTTAAATTTCTTATATCGTGTGAACATTACGACACAAAATTCATCAAACAAAAACAGAGTAGACAAATTTGTATTGTCTAACTACACAAAAGCTTTAGGTCTATCAGCATTGAAAAACAATGATATTCCAGGAAGTGTTTCTGACGGCGAATCTTTCTCTTCTCAATTATTGACAGAGTTCCAAGCTACGATTAATAAAAAACTAACAGAAGACATTAAATTAGAATTCACTGCTGGAGCAGCGATGAGAAACAATACAGCTAAAAGTATTGGTGTAAATGCAACTGGATTAACTTTCCAGGGTTTGTATAACATCGCTCACCGTACAGCTGCTAATATTGGTGGTTCTGAAAGTAATTCAACGGCTAGACAACAAGGTGTTTATGGTAACTTAAGATTAAGCTACAAAGATTACTTATACTTACATGCTACTGCACGTAACGATTGGTGGTCTACTTTACCAAAACAAAATAAATCTATTTTCTACCCTGCAGTAGATGCGTCATTAATCGTTAGTAATTTAATTCCTAGCCTAAAAGATAGCAAATTTGTGAACTCCTTAAAAGTTCGTGCAGGTTACAACGAAGTAGGTAACGTAAACTTAGGTGCTTATAACTTATTAACAACTTTTAGCCAATCTGGTGGTTATCCATACAACAACGTTCCAGGATATGGAATCGATTCAAGAGTTGTGAATCCTAACCTAAAAGCGGAAAGAACTAAAGGTGTTGAGGGTGGTATCGAAGCTGAACTTTGGGACAACCGCATTTCAATCGTGTCAAATGCTTATTACACAAGTACAACTGATCAAATCGTTCCGGTTTCAATCAGCTCTGCTTCTGGTTTCTCAAGCTATTTAACCAACACAGGTGAAGTAACCAACTTTGGTTTAGAGGAAACGGTAAACTTTGTTGCTTTCCGTAACACCAACTGGCAAATCGATATCGGTGCTAACTATACTTACTATGATAACAAGGTAAAATCAATCAGTGATGCGGTATCTCGTTTAAACTTATCAACAGGTGGCGATGTTCAGGTAGTTGCAGAAGCTGGTCAAACTTATCCAATGTTAAGAGGTATCGATTACAAAAGAGATCCTCAGGGTCGTGTAATTGTTGATTCACGTACTGGTTATCCATCCGCTACAGAAAGTGGTGTGATTTTGGGTAACTCAAGTCCTAAACACATTTTAGGAACAAACTTAGCTGTAAAATATAAATCACTAAGATTAGCTGCTGTGGCTGAATACAAAGGTGGCTATATTGCTTATGCTAGCGCAGGTGGTTTCGATTTCTCTGGTTCTGGCTTAAGAACAGTAGCTTATAACCGTGAGCGTTTTGTTTTCCCTAATTCATCATATCTTGATGGTAGTGGTAATTACGTTGCTAACACGGGTGTAACAGTTAGAGATGGTGGTGCTGGTTTCTGGCCTTCATCAGCTTACAACACAGGTATTGCAACAAACTATGCATTCAGTGGAGCTTATTGGAAAATCCGTGAGGTAAGTTTATCTTATGATATTCCTAAAAAATGGTTAGGTAATGGCAACGTAGTAAAAGGTATTGTTGTATCTGCTATAGGTCGTAACTTATTCTTGTTTGCACCGAAAGAAAATATTTTCACAGATCCTGATTACGCACTTGGTAACAATGCAATTGGTATCAGTACATTAAGCTATACACCTCCAACTCGTTTCGTAGGTGGATCTGTTTCAGTAACATTCTAATTGATAAATTAATATGAGAAAGATATTTAATATACTTATTGTGGGGGCGGTAATTTTGTCAAGTTCAGCTTGTAAAAAGTATCTTGATGTAAATCAAAACCCAAACAGTCCAACAACCGACAACCAGGTTAGTCCTTCGTTGGTATTGCCGCAAGCGATTGTAACCGCTGCATCAGCAATGAATAACTATGACAACGTTGGTGCATGGACAGGTGGATACAAAGCAAATGCTGGTGGTTATGGTGGATGGGGTACCGTTTGGACCTACGATTTCACAACCAGTGATTATGCTGCTGTTTTCACAGGAACGTTCGATGGTATTAACCAGTTGAACTATGTAATCAATAATTCAAGTGCAACAGGCCCATTCAAATATCATTTTGCAATGGCTAAAATTATGCGTAGCTTTTTATACGCAAAATTAGTTGATCAGTACGGTGATGTGCCTTATACAGAAGTTGGTTTAGGTTTAAACAACCTGGCACCTAAATATGATTCATATACTAGCGTTTATCAAGCTGTATTTGCTGATTTAACTTCTTCTATTGCAGTAATGAATACAGCTGCTGATGCAAATACAACTGCGGTTGCTGCTGGCCAGGATCCACTTTTTGGTGGTAGTGGTGCTGCTTCACTTACCAGATGGAAACAATTTGCGAATACCATCAGATTGAAAATGTTAATCAGAGCAAAAAATGTAAGCTCATTATCTGCTTGGGTAACTACTTCAAAAGCTGCTTTGCCTACAGCATCTGCCGATTATTTAACAGATGATGCAATTGTAAACCCAGGATATAGCGCAAGTAATGCTAATCAATTCAACCCAAGATGGAGTGTTTATGCCTGGAACAATGCAGGTACTTCACTAACAAGTGGATTATCTAACGTACCAACACCATGGATTCTTTCATTCTATAACGGTGGTAAACTTGCCGATGATGTTCGTGGTCAAATGATTTATGCTTCTTACGGTGTTTCAGTAACCAATAGCATTAGCGGTAACAACTTTACGTTCATCGGTCCATCTACTAACCAATTGGGTTACGATACTGAGCCGGTTAAACGTGGTGTTGCAGGTTCATACTGGTACAGTGGTAAACCACGTGCAACGCGTCCAACAGGAACAACAGCTAATGCTGCTACAGATGTTGCTGGTGTATTAAAAAGCGCTGCAATGGGAACGCCTTTGTTATTAGCTGCTGAATCATATTTCTTACAAGCAGAAGCAGCACTAGCAAGTGTTAATCTGGTTGCTGGTAATACTGCTACTTTATTTGATAATGGTGTTACTGCATCTTATAACTACCTTGGTAAAAATGCTGCTGGTACTTATATTTGGGCTACTCCTGCTGCTACACTATTAACAAACTATAAAACAGGAAATGCTACAAGTCCTTTAGTTAATATAGCATTAGCTACTTCTGACGAACAACGCCTTGAATCGATCATTACCCAAAAATATATCGCGGTAAACATGATCACAAGTGAAGAGGGTTGGAATGAGTACAGAAGAACACGTTATCCAAGAATTGTTAACGGAGCAACTGGTGAATTAGAAACTTTTGCTTCAATTAAATCAGCGAAAGCTACTGCAGATAAACTTCCTACAAGAATTCTTTATCCAGCAATTGAGTTCCAAGTTAATACGGAAAATGTGCCTAAGGGAGTTACTACAACGACACCAATTTTTTACGCTAAACCGTTATAAAGCTTATAAAGATGAAAATATTTAAATTACTTATTCCGGCGCTAATGGTGACAACCGTGTTGTCATCTTGCCTAAAAAACAAATTTGATCAAATGAATCCGGACGCTAGTCCGAGTGTGATTGAATTTGCAAATCCAGCTGCACCTGCTGGAGAAACTCCAGGTGGATCAGCTTTCACAGTGTTTCCTGTTGCTTATGCAGTAGGCGCATCTGTAGAAGGTACATACGAAGTTCAATTAAGCGGTCCAGATCCTGCACCACAAGATATTACTGTAAATATCGGTGTTAGACCTGCTGCAATTACTCAATTGAATGCAGAGAAGTCAATCGTTGCTTCTTATATTCCTTATGTTGAGTTACCAAGTTCTTTGTACACCATTACTACTCCGACAGTTACTATTCCTGCCGGACAAAGAAAAGCAACTGTAAAAGTTTTGTTTAAAACTAATCAGTTCAGTTTTACTGCTAAATATGCTTTACCAATTTCAATTACTTCTACAAACTATGCAGGTGTAAGCACTAACTTTGGTACAATCCTTTTAAACGTTGCAGCAAAAAACATGTACGATGGTTTGTATTCTTACAAAACTTCAGCAAATACTGCGCTTCTTCCAAACAGAAGCTTATCTGGTGTTAGATTGGTAACTTCTGGAGCAAACTCTGTTTCAATCCTTCCAGGTTTATTAGCGAATTATACTAATGAAGTTGTTTATACTGTTGATCCAGCTACTAACCTGGTAACTGTAGCAATGACAACATTAACTCCGATTGCTACAAACGCTTCAAGTAAGTATGACCCAGCTACAAAAACCTTTACTTTAAGTTGGACGTCTAACGGTGGCGCAAGGTTATTTGAAGAAACTTTTGTTTATCAAGGTCCAAGACCATAATTAACAAATAAAATCTTCTAAATAAAGTTCTACAGACCAAATCTTTTATTAGATTTGGTCTGTTTTATTTAATAAGTCTTTTAATATGAAATACTTAATTACATTGTTGGTTTGCATTTCCCTTGGAGCACTGAAGGTTGATGCGCAAACGCTTCGCCAGGAAAAAATGAATTTGCCAGATGGATCCAGGCTTACCTATCAAACCATAAGCGGTAAACTCAATGGCATTTATTCAATTGACAAAGATGGCTTGAATGTTTTAAGAGGAAACTATGTTAATGAAAAGCGGGTTGGAAACTGGTATCTTTTTAATCGGGATAAAAGCCTTTTTGCAAGGTATAATTACGATGCTAAGAAGTTGCTGTTTGTTGATGATAAAATGCTTGCTTTGGCTACCATTAACGTTAAATCTGGCAGTGATGACATTAACAATAAAGCATCAGTAAGCTTTCCCCTCATTTCTATGGAACAATACTTCCCAATAGTTAGTAGAATGGCAGAAACAGCTGTTCCGGCAAGTGATACCTATAAATTAGATCAAAATTCTGTTTATGTTATTGCTAAAGTAGCTACGGATGGGCATGCTGATTATTATGTTAATTATGAAATAAAGGGCGATAAAAAAGAGTATAAAATAAAGGTAGATAATGACCCGTTTATTATCGATTGGGTCGTTTCTTCTTATGAAGGAAAAACCTATCCTTCCGAATTCATAGTCAAAACCAAATTGGCAGCCCCATCTAATCAAGATCCACATAAGAGATTTAATTGGATGCAATAACTGTTTCTTAACATTACCCACTTGAAAAAGGTCGATTCTTGATATAAAAAGAACCGACCTTTTTGTTTTCCCTCTTTTTATAATCTTACTTAAAGTTAATTCGTTGCAATTATCAATGTAGAACTTTCATTTTGAAAATTCATAATTTGATGAGATTGAAAGCACGATTCAGTAGTTCCAGATATAGATCAGTTAGTAGAAAAAGCATAAATTAACATTGGTATTTATTGTATCGGTCACGCTATTTTTACATTTCCCCAATTTACCTTGTTTCAAAGAGAATCCTTTTCTTTCTTTAACAGGTTAATAAGTCATAAAATCAGCATAAACTTTTCTCTTTCTTGTAAAATCTTGGCGCATATGAACTATATTATTGTATCTATTTATTAAGGTTATAGTTTCTGATAAATCTTTTAATTATTAGAAATGTTTTGCTTCAGTAAAGTGATAAAAATTTCAATAATTATGAAATTCTTGCGGTATTACGCCAATTAGATGTCTAAATAGGAAAATAATGATTGGATTTTTATGTGTTTTTTTATGAGTTTAATTCACCTTTAAAAGGTTTTAACAAAAATTAACATAAAATTTTGCTTTGTAAAATTTGTATTACAGGTTTCTAAATTTTATATTTAGGAAATCATTAATTAACTAAACATTAAATTTTTATGAAAAAACTTCTACAAAGTTTGTTCATTTTGCTGTTTATAGCCGGGAGTGCTATGGCTCAGGA
>SEDB01000564.1 GCA_004210715.1 Pedobacter sp. | reverse complement strand
ACCGTTACTAATAAAATAGGTAGTGCCATAAAGGTTCTTGCTTTCAGAATATCCAACTCCTAAACCAATTGCTAAATTTTTATCTACAAAATGGCCAAATTTAGGAATCACGTTAAAATAATTTGATTCTGAATAAGCCGAATTAGTTGTATTTGATGGCGTATTTTCATTTTTGCCATACCCGATTGATCCACCGATTAAGTTTTTGCCTTTTTCAGTTTGAGCATTCGTTGTTAATGCTACTGCGCACAATAATGCGAACGAGAGTAATTTTAATTTCATTTGATTGTGTTTTAAGCGGCAATAATAGCTCAAAAATACCATAAAACTATGGGTTTAGTTATTGGGTGGTGCAATCAGCTGATTATCAATAAAAAAAGCATCAGCCAGTGGCTAATGCTTTAATAAAATTAAAATAGTTTGGCAAGATTTACTTTCCTAAATCGAAAGCTACTCCAATATTAAAGGAGAATTGGTTATTCAAACGTTCGTAACCAATGGCATCTGAATTGTATTTTGCGATAGGGAATTGTGCTTCTGTAAATAAGCCAAAGCCTTTATCAAAGAAAACTCTTCCGCCCTTCTCTATACCTGGGAAAGATTTTACTCCTAATAAGTATCCAGCTTGGGCGCCTATTGAAAAGCTTTGTCCTAAGCCGTAATCTAGAGAAGTAACAATTCCAGTTCCCCATTTCTGCATATTTGCTCCAATTTGGAATCTTAAATCTTCTTTTCCTTTATAAGCATCGATTTGAGCATTTGCTTGCGAGAAGACAATAACCAGTAAAAATAGACAAGTAATAATTTTTTTCATTTTTAAACAATTGATTTTATGGGTAATTAATAAATTCTGGTTTCAATCTTTTAAAAATTAACATTAGGTAAAGCAATCGCATAAATGCTATAATTACTTATTCCATCGAAGGATAAATAGTCTTAAAAGATATTTTAACGTGTACAGCTATTACGCTGGTATTACAGGATGTAATTTTGCTATAAGGATGTTTAGCAAGCCGATTTGGCGACGCAAAGATATAAGAAAAGATTTTTAAAGGAAATTATAACTGAATAAATTCTGCGGGTTGTATTTTGACAGGTTTTCTGTCGCGTAAATAAAAAATCCAGCCCTTGATAGGACTGGATTGAATTTTAGAAGAGTTTTACTTATTGGCGATTTAAGCGTTCTATAAAATAGTAGTTATCTAATGCTTCTTCAGACTCCGAATCGTCGTCCTCATTTTGGATGGACTTTACCTTGCCATCGCTTTTTGGTGAACCACTGAAATGATACTCGAACTTAATCGATCCTATAGATTTTATTTTACCAGTAATTCCTGGAAGAGCAGATAGATAATACTCTACATTTTTGTTGCCTATCGATTTTATTTTACCATTAAATTCTGGTATCGCACTGAGGTAATATTCAACAGAAATATTTCCAATCGATTTGACTTTGCCATTAAATTCTGATAGTGCACTTAAGTAATATTCGATTTGTTTATCATCTATGGATTTAATTTTTCCATCAAACTCTGATAATGCGCTACTATAATATTCTATTTTACCGCGGAATCGCTGTGCATTTGCTTGAAAAGACATAAGCAGTAATAATTGAATCCCAAGCTTCTAAAGCCCATAATTTGACTAAATATATTTTTCATGTGAGGAGATTAGAAGTGAAAATTAATTGTAAAAGTTGGTGTAAAGTTATCAAGTGCTAGCCTTAAGTTATTCTTCTTATCAAAATTGTAAAGTGATTCTTCAGCATAATAATTCTGATGGAAGAATGTCAAAACTGGAAAAGAGAACTCAATACTTGAATCATCAGATAGGAGATAGGTAAAGCCAGGGGTTAAACTAGCGCCCCAACCTTTTGCACTCGCATCTGTTCTAATTAAATAACCAGCATCATCAATTCGGTTAAAAGTATTGATCTGCAATAACAAATTCGCCTGTACAAAAAACTTCAATCGTTGTTTTACATCTACATATTTCCGAATGAAAGGCGATAAACCAAAACTGAATTCTTTTGGTCCATAGCGATCTTCATACCTGCCATCTTCCTCATCCCAGGAAATATAACTCTC
>SEDB01000563.1 GCA_004210715.1 Pedobacter sp. | reverse complement strand
AAAGTGATTGGTTTACGACCGATTAATAACGTGGTGGATATTACCAACTATGTTTTGCATGGTTTAGGTCAGCCGCTGCATGCTTTTGATGCTGATAAGATTGCTGGTGGAAAAGTAATTGTTAAGAAAGTTGCGGAGGGAACACCTTTTGTTACCCTTGATGATGTAGAACGCAAGTTGAGTGCAGATGATTTGATGATCTGCAACGCTGATGCGCCAATGTGTATTGCCGGTGTTTTTGGTGGCAAAACTTCAGGTGTCGATGGCGAAACTAAAAATATCTTTTTAGAAAGTGCTTATTTTAATTCGGTTTCGGTACGTAAAACAGCGAAGAGACACGGTTTAAAAACCGATGCTTCATTCCGTTTTGAGCGTGGAACAGATCCGGAAATTACAGTTACCGCTTTGAAATATGCAGCGCTTTTGATTAAAGAATTGGCTGGTGGCGAAATTTCATCATCAGTCTCTGATATTTATCCAAACCACATTAAGCCATTTGAATTTGAGGTAAGCTATAGCAACATCAATAAATTAATTGGTGCCAATATTCCATCAGCGGAAATTAAACACATCATTACGGCTCTTGGTATTACTGCAACCAGCACCACTAATGATACTTTGGCGCTTAGGGTGCCATCTTTTAAAGTTGATGTAACCCGCGAATGCGACATTACTGAAGAGGTTTTGCGTATTTATGGCTACAACAATATCGAAATTCCATCAAAGGTAAATGCGTCGCTTTCCTATAGCATTAAGCCTGAGCGGGAAAATACGCACAATACCATTGCTGATCTGTTAAGTGCAAATGGGTATGCAGAAATTATGTGCAACTCATTAACCAAATCTTCCTATTCTAAAAATCTGGATGAGGCCGTGTTTATTTTAAATCCTTTAAGTAGCGATTTGAATGTGATGCGTCAGCACATGTTAATGCCGGCTTTGGAGAGCGTTGCTTATAACCAGAACCGCAGAAATGCGGATGTGAAGTTTTACGAGTTCGGTAAAACCTATCATTTGATTAATGAGAAATATGTGGAGCGTCCTCGATTATTATTGTTAATATCTGGCGCAAAACAAAGTGAGCAGTGGAATCAAAATGCTAAATCTGTTGGCTTTTACAATTTGAAATCTGCTGTCGATGCGATCATTTCGCGTTTAGGTATCTCGAGTTATCAAACCGATACTTTAAATGATGAAAATTTCGCTTATGGCATTAAATATTTCCGTGGAGATAAAGCATTGGTAAGTTTTGGTGCAGCAAGTAAGGCTGACCGTAAAGTGGCAGATGTGAATGCTGAGGTTTTCTATGCAGATTTTGATTGGGCAGGGATTTTAGATATCGTAAAGAAAAACAAGATCGTTAACAAAGAAGTTTCTAAATACCCACAAGTACGCCGAGATTTGTCATTGTTGATCGATCAGGCGGTAACGTTTGATACCTTAAAAGGAATTGCCTTCAAAACTGATAAGAAGCTGATTAAAGAAGTTGGTGTTTTTGATGTTTACGT
>SEDB01000116.1 GCA_004210715.1 Pedobacter sp. | reverse complement strand
TATTTCTTTGCATTGAACTTTTCATATTCCGCAATGCATTTTTCCTGGTAATCAAAGTTGATCGCATCGCCAAACGTTTCTAAATAGGTTTTCGGATAGGTAATTTCAGAATTAATAAATGTTTTTACTGTTTTACCTTTCACTTCTCTTTTAATCACGCCCACATATTTGTTAGTTACCAAATCGATACTTGATTCAAAAAGCCCTTCGTTTGGGTGATCTCTACCTAGTATATCATCCGTTCTACGCATCTGCACCAGTTGCATTTTCTTAGCCGTTTTGCTGTATTTAAACACACTGATAAAACCTGAACGATCGTAGTTATTCCAAAATTCAAATCCACTTTTAGTAGCCACTAAAGTATTTCCGAAATTTAGATAGTATATGGGTTTGCTTTCTAACTTTTTATACTTCTGACTAGATAACCGCAAAATCAGCACTTTCTTGTCGTCATCTATCCATACACTATCTTTTTTTAAATCGCCATCAAAATCCTTTACAAGTCTACGTGTGGATTGCGCAGAAACCGCGAAAGTTAAAAACAGCAATAAAAAAAGAAAAGGATATTTAAGCTTTTTCATTGGTTGTATATCTTCATTAAAGATGGGATTTATTTTTTTCTGTTTCTTAACGGATTGATATTTGATCTGTTCAGGCTGTAATTTGCAGAATACGACCTGATATGCGTATGAAATTTAATATCCATTTGTGACTTCACCAGAACGAAAAAAGCTTCGATTTCTCGAAGCTTAATACAAATTTGATAAGTGCTTCACGGTTTAAACGCACAGCACTTAGGATGATTATTGGTTACTAAAACCTGTAACCTATGCTACCAGAAAATGTTCTCGGGCGCATTGGTTCAAGTGTAGTCCAACCTTTATAATATTCTTTATCGGTTAAATTGTCCAGTTTCAAACCAAAAGTAAAAGCACCTGTAGCGTATGATGCCGAAGCATTTAAGATGGTGTAAGACGGTAACGTGAATACACCTACAGTTGCGTCATTCACGATATTGTTTTCGCCTGCATAGTTTCCACCAAAGCCAAAACCTAAACCTTTAGCTGCACCCTGGGTAATTTTGTAACTTAACCACAGGTTTACCAAATCTTCAGGACCAGCGGCAACTGGTCTCCTGCCCTGTACATTCGCACCTGCGTTAGTCAGCTTACTTTTGTTTTTAGAATAACCTGCGATAATGTTAAATCCATCGAATGGGTTCGCGATAATTTGCGCTTCGAAGCCTTTGCTATATTGGTCGCCACCCTGAGTATATTGGTTTAAACCAGTGCTCAATACAATATTCGAAACCTTAATATCGTAATAACTCAATGAACCAGATAATTTACCATCGAACAAATCTGATTTAATACCCGCTTCTAACTGGTTCGCATGTTCAGGATCGAAAGTTGTAATCACATTGGCACCGCCAACCAACTGATTGATTGGGGCAACATTTTTGAAGCCATTCATATAATTACCAAAAACAGATAACTGATCTTGAATAACCTGATAAACCAATCCGAATTTTGGTGATAATGCGGTTTGTCCGTATCTGTTTGCAGCAGCAACACTTAAACCTGCATTTCTAAAATGATCTATACGTAAACTTGCCATTGCAGACAATGCCGGTGTAATATTAAAAACATCAGACACGTAAGCACTGTAAATAGACTGTGTTGATCTGGTATTACCGCCGTAGCCTGCTGTGGCGATGGCGTTATCTGCAGCCTGGCTGGTTAAGTTCTCAGCTGCCGAAACCAAAGGATTAACCGATCCGAAAAGCGCATAATTGGAACTATTGTTAATCGAGGTCGCCAGGTAATAATCTAAGCCGGCAACAACTCTATTGCGCATATTACCGATTTTGAAATCGCCGGTAAAGTTCTGCTGAATATCTGTCGTCTCGGTAGTAGAATTCTGATTGGTGATGTACCTCGAAAAAATACCATTGCCAGATACCGGAACATTGTTTACAGAAGCTACGCCTTCAAATAAATAGGTATAATAACCTTTCGATTTTGCCGTACCTCTGGAAACGATGATTTGCGAATTCCATTCATCAGAAATTTTATAATTCATTTGTGCCTGAACCGTAGTCACCGGATTACTCATCGAAAGTGCGTTACTGGTGTATGATTTCCGGTTATCATAACCTAAACCATCTAGCGTAGTTGTTCTCAACGGATAACTTCTGTTAAAGAAAAGCATGGTCGGGTTAGTGCCTTCAGAAATTAGAAACTGGGCATTGAACAAAAACGATAATTTCTCATTCACTTTGTAAGATAAGGATGGCGCAAAAAATCTTGATTTCCTGAAACCGGCATCCTGAAAACTACTTTCATCGTGATAGGCAGCATTCATTCTGAACAAAACTTTATGATCAGCATCCAGCGGTGTATTTACATCAGCTGTTATACGGTTTAAACCGTAACTTCCGGCAGTATAATTCACCTCTACCATTTTATTATCAAATGGTTGTTTGGTAACGGTATTAATCAAACCCCCGTATGAAATTAAACTGCTGCCATACAATGTACCTGATGGACCTTTCAAAACTTCGATTCTTTCTACGTTAGAAACATCTAGACTTCCATTTGTTAAACCCGGTAAACCATTCACCAGCGTTGGCTGAACAGCGAAACCTCTCAAAGAGAAATAACCTGCACCATCTCCTCCTCTACCTGATGATGACCAAAGCTTATCAATTCCAGGGGCATTTCTCAGCGCATCATCAAAATTGGTGACCAGTTGATCAGCTAATAATTCCTTTGCAATTACCGAATAAACCTGTGGGTTTTCTAAATTGCTTAATGGCATTTTCGAAACAAACTGGCTCTCTTTGGCGAAATATTTGTTTTTCTTTCCGCCGCTGACCACAACTTCTTTGAGCTGTTGGTTAGATGCTTTTAAGGCTAAGTCTAAAACAGCAATAGATCCGGCAGTTACGGTTACCTGACCTGATGCCGGCGCTAAACCTACCAATCTGGCAGTCACTGTATACGTTCCCGTGGGAATGTTTTTAAGAATATAATTTCCGTTTTTGTCGGCAGTAGTATTTGCAATGCCCTTAATAGTAACTTCAACAGCTTCTGCAGAAATACCATCAGAAGTTTTGATGCTCCCTTTTACCGTTCCAGTATTTTCTTGAGCGAAGGATACCAGGCCAATAAAAAGCATTGCGATCGTTGATAAATAAGATTTGTAAATTTTTAACATATTATTTAGAATGATTATAAGCAGCAAACATACAAGAAGAATTTCTACCTGAAATGATGTTATTTATAATCATTACAAATAATACATTAAAATGACATTAAAATTTTAATTACACACTGAAGTTGTTTAGACGACTCAAATACATATATTTTTTTTAACTCATATGATAAATCACCCTCTGGTATTCGAAAAATTTACTTCCAATTACTAACTTGGAACTTTTTAGAAATTGCGATATGGAAAAAATAAAATGGGGTATTATTGGCTGCGGCGATGTGACGGAAGTTAAAAGTGGCCCTGCGTTTAATAAAGTTCCAAACTCATCTTTGGTAGCCGTAATGAGGAGAGATGAACTTAAAGCTGCGGATTATGCAGAAAGGCACCATGTTCCGAAATGGTATAGTAATGCTGTCGATTTAATTAATGATCCGGAAGTAAATGCCATTTACATTGCTACACCCCCTTTGCAACATGAAGAATATACTATCCAATCGCTTGCTGCTGGAAAGCCAGTTTATGTAGAGAAGCCTATGGCGTTAAACAGCGATGCCGCCAAACGAATGGCTGATGCGGCTGAACTGTATAATGTGAAATTAAGTGTGGCGCATTATAGAAGAGAACAACCTCTATTTTTAAAAATAAAAGCTTTGCTTGATGCAAGAGCTATCGGAGATATCCGCTTTGTTGATTTGAAAATGTTGCAGCCTAGACAAACAGGACTGATTGCAAAATCTGAACACAACTGGCGTTTAGATCCAAATATTGCTGGCGGCGGTTTATTTCATGATTTGGCCCCTCACCAACTGGATTTAATGATCTATTTTTTTGGCAATCCTGTAAAAGCCTATGGTATATCACTTAACCAGGCCACAGAAAAAGGCGTAGATGATTTGGTTACCGGCCATATTTTATTCGAAAAAGGTATTGTGCTCAATGGCACCTGGTGTTTTACTGTTGCTAAAGATGATAATAAAGACATTTGTGAAATCTTTGGTGAAAGAGGAAAAATCAGCTTTCCTATGTTTGGCCATCAAATTAAAATTACTATTGATGGAATTGAAGAAATAATTAATTTTGAACCACTGCAACATGTGGAGCAGCCCATGATTGAAAAAGTTGTTTCCTATTTTTTAGGTCAAACGGAAAATCCATGTAGCGGACCAGAGGCGATAAAAACCATGAAACTTTTAGATGGTTTAACTCAAAAAGATTAACTACCCTATTTAGTTTCAATAATAATACATTGCATTCTACTGAATTCACTTTAACTTTGCCACGCTAAAGGAAACTTTAAATCGTTTGTTAAGCAAATAATCCATCTCTATGAAAAAGTTATCTCTCCTGTTATTCATTGGCTTTGCATCACTTGTAGCTAAAGGTCAAACTTTAATTTTAGCAAAAGATGTAGCTCAGTACATCGGTAAAACAGTAACCGTTTGTGATTCTGTATATAGTACCAAAGCATTAGATAAATTGAGCTTGATTAATCTTGGCGGCGCTTATCCTTCGGAATTACTAACAGTGGTTATTAATAAGGAAGATCAGGTTAAATTCACATCTGAGCCTGCAAGCATGTATCTTGGTAATAATATCTGCGTTACGGGCGTAGTTACAGAATTTAAAGGCAAACGTCAAATCGTGGTAACCGACCCAAAACAAATCGTGGTAAAATAAAGTCTTTTCTATAATGTTGGTATCGTGATTAGGTTCATTATCTAAACCCAACAAATCCAGGAAATCAAAATTAATGGCTGAAGGCTACAATCAACCTGATTGCCTCCTATTTTTTAGGAGGACAACTTTGGTTGGAGCGTTAAACTAGTAATATTTTGATGAGCGTTAGAAAAAAATTGAGACCTTTTTTAGTTGGCAAATGATTAATCTGCCAACCATAAAAGTTTAGATATCCTTATTATCTACCGTGAAGATGGTAAATCGATTTAAAATCTCCTAACTACTTATACATAAAAGCATTTTTCCTTGACAGAATGTTGTATTTCCTTTATGAATTTTGCGAGAAATTCTGAAAAGGTAAATCCATCAAACCTTTCTATAAGCAAAACGTTTTTAAAAACATCAAGACTCCCAAAATGAAACAACTTTTCTGCCTATTACTATTTGTACTATCTATCTTTAGCCTTAAAATAAACGCTCAAGACAGTAATCAAGCTAAAAGATATATTAAAACGCCTACTGGTTTTTTCATGGTGTTACGACAAGGTGACGATGTTTTGTCTCATTTGGAGAATTTTGCATTGAAGGAAAATATTCCAAGTGCTACCTATTCAGGAATGGGTTTTGTGAATGCAAAATTCGGTTTCTTCAATTTTAAAACTAAAGAATACGAACCTAAAGAATTTAGTGATGTAGAATTGGCAAGCATGACCGGTTCAATTGCCTGGCAAAAAGGCAAAGTTTCGCTTCATACTCATGGCACAGTAACAGGTAAAGATTTTAAGGCATACGGAGGTCACTTATTAACTGCTATTGTTGGTACTGGTTCGGTTGAAATTACCATTATGGTTCACCAGCAAAAGCTTGAAAGAATTAAAGAAGAACCTTTGGGCGCCAATGTGTTAAATCTAGGTAATTAATTTTTTGCACAAATCATCACCAGCAAAGCACAGAAATTAATAGTTTTGAAAAATTCAATTTCCCATAATGCAAATTAAACGCAACACATTAATTATCACCCTGTCGCTTCTCATCATTGCTTTTATCATTTTGAGCATTTTTATTGCTCAAAATCCAATACTTCCTTTTGATATTAAAATTTCGCTAATTGTTCAAAAATACCAGGCTGATTGGCTGGATAAGATAATGCTTGCCATTAGTTTTTTTGGAGAACTACCCTGGTCGTTGCTTTCTGTTTTAGTAGTTGCAGCTATCTTTTACTGGCAAAAATTCAGGCGTGAAGGCTTATATATAGCCTCTATTTTAATTTCAGGGTTAATCATTTTAGGGATAAAAAATGTGATTAATCGTCCGCGGCCAACGGCATTTTATGTTCGCCTTGTAGAAGTGAACAGGTTTCAGAGCTATCCTAGTGGTCATGTGCTCTCGTATGTACTTTTCTTCGGTTTCCTGATTATTTTAATGAATCACTTAACAAGCATTCAAAAAACAACGAGAACTATTGTTACTTATAGCTCGGCATTTCTAATGATTATGATTATACCATCAAGAATTTATTTAGGCGCACATTGGTTTACTGATACCCTAGGTGGATTTCTTTTAGGATTAATCTGCTTATTTCCACTCTGCTATTTCTATTTTAAGAATATTCCATCAAAAGCAAACGAAATTTAAGCAGCAGAACCTAGTTTTTCTTTCTTTCTTATCCTGCTTAAAGTTTCTATTCGCATACCTAAATAAGTAGCTAAAAACTTAATGGGTACACGATTTTTCAAAGTTGGATTACCAGATCTAAATTGATTATACCTTGCCTCTGCAGACGGAATTCGAGATAAAATAGACCGCTCTTGCGATAGGTTAAAATGTAAAGCCAAAAGTTTACGAGCCAAAATATTCATTTCCGGATATTTTGAATAAAGTTCATCAATAAATGAATAAGTAAGTACTAGCAATTCTGAATCTTCCAGTGCCTGAAATTTTTCTTCATATAAGGGTTTCGATGCGTAGGGATTACGAACATTGCCTACAATGTGGTTTTCATCCGTAATAAGCGTGGTAATATCTTTACCATTATCAATAATGAAACCTCTTAACATGCCTTTTAAAATTATATACACGCAATCGCCTTGATTATCGCAAGCGCAACTAACCACTTCATTTTTCTTTAAAAAAACCTGATAGGTTTCATTCTTCGCTAATGTGATTATCTTTTTGGATATTGGATGAAGGCTATTCAGATACTGAATAAGGTGTTCGCCATCATCTTTTATTGAATTCATAAAAACAAATTTATACTTGGGATTAACTACATGCAATGTATTACTTGTTAGCA
>SEDB01000562.1 GCA_004210715.1 Pedobacter sp. | reverse complement strand
TTTGTAACAATACCGTCCTGATCCTGGTATCCGCCGCTTACAAAATACTTGATGTCTTTGTTCCCACCAGAAAACGCAAGGTTATGGCGTTGAAAAAAAGCATTTCGATACAATTCATCCTGCCAATCGGTATTAAACGCAGGTGCTTTTGCCGTTTGGCTTGCGAAATCATAAATATCCTCCGGAATACTTACTGACGATCCATTACCTACGTTTGTTGTTCTGGTAGTGTTATTATCAGAAAACATCGAATCGTTCCAGGTAAGTCTTCCACCGTTTACTACTAAATCTTTATAGGCATTGTTACGTCCATCAATCATCAGTTGAATAAATTGTGATGCATCCAACAGCTTTACCTTTTTATGCAATTGAGTGATCCCCGCCTGCACGTCATATTGAAAACGACCTTTACCGTCTTTTCCTCTTTTGGTGGTAATCATTACCACGCCACCTGAAGCTCTTGAACCATAAATAGCAGCAGAGGCAGCATCTTTTAAAATATCAATTGTTTCAATATCTTCAGGGTTAATGAATACGTTATTTCCAGAAGGATAACCATCAATTACATATAATGGATTTGAACTTGCATTGATTGAACCTACACCTCTGACACGAATTTTAGTTCCGGCGTATGGAGCACCGCTGGTTTGCGATACCTGCACACCAGCAACTTTACCCACTAAAGCCTGACCAACAGTTGGCGCACTCAAATTCATTTCACTCGCTTTTACACTACTAATGGCACCAGTTACATCCGATTTTCTAATTTTTTGATAACCAATTGCCACAACTTCGTTTAATGTATTGCTGCTTTCCTTAAGTTTTACATTAATCGTTTTAGTCGTAATAACCGAAACTTCTTGTGTTTCAAATCCAATGTATGAGAAAACTAGTGTTGCTCCATTAGGAACATCTAAGGAAAACTTACCATTACTATCTGTTGTTGTGCTTTTTTTGGTTTGTTTATCGTAAACGCTAACACCAGGAAGCGCTTGTCCTTTTTCATCAGTTACGGTTCCACCGATTGCTGCAAAATAATTGAGCTTTATAGTGGCAGTAAATTTACCATGACTTGCAGCCATGCTTTGGGAATTACAAACCGCCAATAAACCGAGCGGCAAGAGTAATTTCCTACAAGTGCTTTTAATACTTGGAGCTAAAAAAAATGATACCATCTTTTTGTTTTTAGTAATTGTTTATGAATAATAATTTGCTTGGAAAGTAATTTAATGAGGGCAAAAGTATGTGTGTACTTTTAACACTATGTATGATGTAAGTTAACTCTGGAACAACAAACACATGCCATTGTTAAATCAACATTAAGGATTAGATTAAAGCCATCTACCGTCAGAAAACCAGAATAAATTTGGTAAAAACCTGCTGCCCAAATAATTGTTCTATTATGATATACCTGATTAATATGCAGCTACGTTTTTCATCATTTGTGATTCTTTTAATATCAACAGCTATAATTTCCTGTAAATCAGGCACGGTTAATCTTTTCAAAGCC
>SEDB01000561.1 GCA_004210715.1 Pedobacter sp. | reverse complement strand
ATTATTGAAGAAACCTCAAGGGTTTTAATTAAAGAAGAAGTGGCAACACTGGAAGACTTTAAAGTATGGACCGAAAAAAACTATGAAGTTTATATTGTTCCAACACTTAAAATCCCTAACACTTTAAGAGAAATCGGCCGGTTACGTGAAATTACTTTCCGTGAAGTTGGCGAAGGAACCAATAAAAAGATCGACTTAGATAATTACGACATTTACTATAATCACCTGTTTATTTGGGATAAGGATTTAGAAAATATAGTTGGTGCTTACCGCATTGGCAAGGGCGATGAAATTTTGGAAAGCATGGGTCGTCGTGGTTTTTATCTTTCCGAGCTTTTCAAAATGAAAGACCAGTTCTATCCAATGCTGAAACAAGGCATTGAACTTGGTAGATCATGGATTAGAAAGGAATACCAGGGCAAACCACTTCCATTATTCTTATTGTGGAAAGGTATTTTGAAATACCTAATCGATAACCCGCAATACCGCTACATGTTTGGGCCAGTGAGTATCAGCAACAGTTTCTCAAAATTCAGCAAGGCATTAATTGTAGATTATATCACCAAAAATCATTTCGATTATGAAATGGCGAAATATGTAAAACCGAGAAACAAGTTCAAGGCCGATCTGCTACCAATCTCAACAGATACTTTGGTTCAATATTGATCCTAAATTCTCTGATTGCCTGGATGGCTTCTTAGTGGTAGATACACACAATATTCCACCAGAAATGCTGGAAAAACTTGGTAAAAACTTATAGCCTTTAAATAAAAATACCCAGACATCCATCTGGGTATTTTTGTTATCAACTAACCTAAACTTTATAAATACTAACCAAATATTTATAGCGCAAATATGAGGTTACAGTATTAAGAACAAATTAACTAATCGTTATAAAATTTATTAATATCAGCTTGATTTTGGAGCTTAGCGCTCCTTAAAATTTCTACCCTATTGTTTTTCGCATCATGATATCAGTTTGCTCCTCATCTCCCATCTTAAAAACATGGCTACTAAAAGGTACAAAGCCATTCTTTTCATAAAACCGGATAGCCTTCGGATTTTTTTCCCATACACCTAGCCAAATAGATATTTTCTCATTTTCTTTAGCTATTTCAAAAGCTTTATCATAAAGTAACTGTCCAACCTTTTTACCTTGATAATCGGATAGTACATAGATACGCTCAATCTCCAGAGAATCATTTTCTTGAAGTTCAGTCTGAGCCTCGCTCCTGTTTAATTTCAAATATCCAATGGGCCATTGGTTATCCCAGGCGATATAAAACAAAGATTGAGGATTGTCTAATTCTGATTTAACCTTTTCTTCACTAAAACTTTCATTAAGGTAACGTTGCATCACTTCATCAGAATTGCTTGCTGAGAAAGTCTCATAAAAAGTTTTTTTTCCAATTTCCTGCAAAGTTTTGAAATCAGCCTTGGTGGCGGGTAAAATTTTGATAGTGCTCATTACTGTATTTTGAAGTTGATAGAGGTGCGTATTAAACAAAAAAAGGTTACAACAATCGCTGTTGTAACCTTTATCTAAATTAACGCTCTCAATCTTTATGATTGTGATGCAAGGCTCTCACCCCTTGCGTTGGCAAAAGTATAATTTTAGTTTGAATATTTACAATTATTTCAAAACAAATATTAAATATTTTTTGAAACTGATTTTTAGTTGTTAAATCCCTGTTAACGACAAACAAAATCCTAACATAAAAAAATTGTTGCTTTTATGTTAATTATAGGTAAATTTAATATTAATAACCAAATAGCTTTTGAAGAAATCATGCCACATATTACTGTTAAGAATGCTTGTAGTGGCTTGGGCTATGCTCAACTCCAACTTTTCCAATGCCCAAAATAATTCATTCGAATTCTACGAAGGAACATTTAATTTTGACCTAAAATCCAGTGCAGATCTAAAAGTAAGTAATAGACCTTCAAGCGCAGAAGCCACGCAATTTTACAATTCCATATCTGGCAGCGATTACCAGGCACTGGTTACTTCTTTAAAGTCTTATCAAAATCAACACCATCTTAACGATTGGATCTATTATCAATTAATTAGGAAAACAGCTGAGCAAATTAGCCCAAAAGCTGAAAACTATTTCAGGTACACCCTTTACAAATGGTTTCTGCTAAATAAATGTGGCTATGATGCTCGAATTGCCAT
>SEDB01000115.1 GCA_004210715.1 Pedobacter sp. | reverse complement strand
CAAAAATTTCGCTATCGCCATTCGCAGGGATGATAAAGCCAAAACCTTTAGTTACATTGAAGAATTTTACTGTGCCTTCTTGCATTGTATTAAATATTAAAATTAAGTCTGCAAGGTAACTTTTAATTTTTAAAATCAAAATAAATTTTAACATTTTTTTAACGTTAAAATTTTGTAAACAGCAGATTACTAAGGCTTTTTAATTGCCTTACCTACAATCATTACTGTAATTTCGCTGTTATGCGGAATTCCTAAGGTCGTTCCAGGAGCTACATCAAACAGATTTCTAACGTAAATATCGGCCACGCCCTGCATCATTTTTTTCTTGCCCTCAGCGGTTTCAGGAAGTACCCCATTTACCGCTAAAATCTTCATCGTTCCGGTGTAATCTACCACAGCCCGGCACTCATAAGCAAATTCTTTGTACGCCCGGTCAATTTCTATTCTATATCGGGGAAAAATATAATCATAAGCAGAAGTACGCTTACTTAATTTATCAGCACTGCTAAACTTTTCGGCCTTTACAATTTTACTTTTAGGAAGAAACTGAACCGGTTCGGTCGCAGCAAATGCAGTGGTATCTGTACGGTTCACTTCAGCAGCTCTTTTCTCAATATAAATCGTATCTGCCCTTGTAGGATGTTGTAAAATTTTAGCAGTGGTTTTGAGTTTATTTTTGATATAACTCTGGGCGTAAAAAGTCATATTCACATCCGATCGGATATCATCGGCAATCACTCTTCCATCAACCTGAATGCGTTGGAAAACCAGACTATCTTTACTGATGTGTTTCACTTTGAAAAATTCTTCTGCAAAATTGTATACGTTCCCATGATCGTACTGTAAGTAAAAGTTTTGCATTCGTTGTTTCTGTGGACTCCAGGCAGACATGGTATCCTCAGAAACCACTTCAATAATCCATGATGGTTTTTGCATAAATCCCTGCTCATTGAAAGATAATCCGTTACTGAAACGGCGTTTTACCTCTTCATAACGAATTCCTTTTACAGGCATAAATTGAAAATCTCTTTGTGTAGCATCGTTTTTTTTATTTTTCGAGCTACAGGCAGAAAGCATCAGCATTAAAAAAAAGATTTGTATCGTATTCTTAATCATTTAGGTGCTAAAATAACTATTTCTTTTTAACCAGAATTACATTGGCCACTTTACGTTGCCCTTCGTGATCCCATTTTTTGTTGTCAGTTGGATAGTTAATTATCCCGCCATCAGGCATTCCATTTATCCACAAGGTGGTTGAGCCTCCACCATCAAAATTGACTTTAACAAAATCGACTGACCCGCCGTTTTTCACATCAAAAAAATTACCATTTATTGCTGCGATTGCGGTATCTCTAACACCAAAATTACTGGTATTAATGAGTTCCTTTTCTTCTGCGCCCAAAGCAAAAACAACTTTCCTACCTGAATTTTTAACTTCTAAAAAAGAAATATTTTCATTTGCAGCGAACAGATTTTTCTGATCAAAATGATGGCGAAATAATTTAACCTGCTTCGCGATCCGTGTTTTCTGCCACCTGGTTTTAACGACCGCTACAGAATCGACATTTTGTGCATAACCGAATGAAGTTGTTAGCGAGATGAGTGCGAAAAAAAATATTCTTTTAAACATGGATTGATGATTTGATCTAAAATTAAAAAAAACGGAGTAAACCAATGATAAGGCTTACTCCGTTTTTATAAAATGATGGAATGATATATTGTTTAAATGATTGAATGTTCTGGTTGATCACTTTCAACTTTTAACTATCAACTCCCTTTTATTTCCAAAACTATTTCTTAGGATCTAAGATGTTTTTAATTCTAACACTTAGATCATCGTAATGCGCTTTTGTAATGGCATCTCCAGCAGCAGAACGAGCTTTTGTTGTTGCTGACAAAGCTTTCAATTCGGCTCTAACCAGAGGGCGAATGTCTGACAAACTCACATTGATTGGTGTTAAACCGTAGCTTGCAGCGTACTCAACAGGAAAACCTGCAGGCAATTCTGATTCTGTTGTCATTAAATATCCTAAACGATCTACATAAGCTCTTTGTAAGTTACGTTTGAAAGCATCTGCTCTACCTGCCGCAAAAACAGAGGTTTTAATATCCTTAAACAACTCAGGCAACGTATAAGCTTTCGCTATACCATTTTTAGTTTCGTTATCTAACAAACGGGCAATGCGAGGTGCTGCTAAAAGATTAACCAAGGTATTTGCCTGAACAGCTTTAATTCTATTCAACAATGTACCGTTATCGAATTTGCTTAACTGATCATTGTTGATTAACCAAAGCGGCGTAGTGAACAACTGTTGATTAAAAAATGAAACGGCTTCTTTTTGCTTTGCTTTTGATAAATAACTATAAACCGGACCAGATTGATCGTAAGTTTTAAAGTTTTCGCTCATGCCACCAACATTGGTAAGCACATGGCCCATGTAACGGTTGTATTGACCAACGATTTCAGTGTAAATTTCTTTAAGATCACTGTAGTCTTTACCTTTTTGGTAAGTCCATTTTTCTACATTTGGAAGAATACGTTTTAAGTTTGCAATACCATAAGTACTGGCTTTCATTGCATTATCTCCTAAATCTTCACTTTGTAAACGAGGATCTAAAGTTGTTCCCTGTCGGCCATAAAAATAAAGTGGATTACCTGCATTCTTCAACGTCCATTGGTTTAAAACCTCTTTTTCTTGTTCAGCGGTTTTGTTGCCTGGAATCCAGGAATATCCCCATTTAATTGACCATTTATCATATTCGCCAATTTGTGGATGCAAATTAGTTACGCCATCTCCAGGCTGAGCAATGTAATTGAAACGGGCATAATCCATAATGGAAGGTGCCGTTCCGTGTTTATCTGTAAACGCTTTTGAACGTAGTGAATCAACCGGATAAGCATAACTCGAACCAAAGTTGTGTGGCAAACCTAAAGTATGGCCAATCTCGTGTGAAGAAACAAAACGAATCAATTCGCCCATTTGTGCATCTGTAAATTTAGCTTTACGCACTTCAGGATTAACTGCAGCAGTTTGTACGAAATACCAATTGCGCAATAAACTCATCACATTGTGATACCAGCCAATGTGCGTTTCTAAAATCTGCCCAGTACGGGGATCACTTACATGTGGACCATAAGCATTCGGAATATCCGAAGCAAAATAACGAACAACTGAATATCTCGAATCTTCTACACTAAACTGAGGATCTTCCTGAGGTGTTGGTGCCTGCTTGCCGAAAATGGCATTTTTGAAACCTGCAGCTTCGAAGGCTACCTGCCAATCATTAATACCTTGGATTAAAAATGGAACCCATTTTTTCGGCGTAGCCGGATCGATATAAATAATAATCGGTTTTACTGGCTCCACCAATTCTCCTCTCATGTAAGCTGCTGTATCCTTCGGAACCAAATTCCAACGGTGGATGTATGCCGTACGTTCTGCTTTTTGCGCATCTGTTCCGTAATCAATTTGCGATTGACCGAAGTATCCTACACGGTTATCCATAATCCTTGCTTTTACCGGCGTTTTCGGCAACAATAACATCGACGTATTAAATTCTAAAGTTACTGCACCATTGCTGTTATCTGTTGGGGATTCGGCCGCACGGTAAGTTTTTGCCGTTTTAACCTCAATATTAATCGGAAAAGTTTTTACTGTATCGATATAGGAACGCGTTGCATCGTACGCAATTACTTTATAAGCCTTGCGAATTTGATCAGTCGCACCAATCGCCATAATATCGCCATTATAGAAATCCGTTACATCGATAACAACTCCCGTTGTATCTTTATTGTANNCAGTAATTACTTCAGAAAATGGTTTAATTCCTTCTTTTTTTGCCGCCGCAGGTGCTGCTGTAGGATTTGCAGGGGTAGTTGCTCCCTTTTTAGTTTTTTTTTGTGCGTGTACTGAATTTGTTCCAGCCAAACCAAGCACCATAATACCCGCTAACGCAAGTACCTTAACTTGTTTCTTCATTTATAATGTTTATGGTTTTTATGATAATAAGAGCCCGAAGTTAGAGCCTTGTTACCTTATAACCATTTTGTAACTATAAAATTACCAATTGATTAAATTCTTTTTTCGAGCCGAACAACCTTAAAGAAAACTTTATTATCTCTAACCAATTCGAAAACCACAGTTTTATCTGCTTTTGATTTAAACATTTCTGATAGATCATTTAGGGTATAAGTGTCAACAGATTTAAAGTTAACACCAATAATTTCATCATAAGGGCACAATCCTGCTCTTTCAGCCGGCGAACCCTCATCAATTTCTCCAATAATTACCCTTTTATATTGCTCATGATCCAGATAGATTACCATTCCCACCATATCATGCTGAAATGGAACTTTCGAAAAACTGTTTGGTTTCAGGTACATGAATTTTTCTTGATAATTCAATTGCACATCAAATTTCCGAAGCATTTCAGCGCCTAAATTCCCGTTGCGAAAAGTAAGATCAATCTTTTGTGAGATAGATTCAAAATCCGGAAATCCAGCCACCACATCCTGAAAGGCATATTTGCCCAAATAAAATTTATTTACCCGACCTACATATCCTTTTATTTGGCCACTTAAACTCATTCCCAAATTAGCCTTTATCTTTTTTAAAGGCAGAGGAAATGCACCACCATTTAACATTTCCATTGATAAGGCATGACTGGCGCCAGTATCCATTAAAAGTCTGGCATTTACGCTGCCCTTACCAATTGAATCCATTTGAACATCTACATATGGCTTTAAATTTTCAATGAAAATTGGAATTTTACTGCCCCGGTATTTTACCTTGCTGTCTATATCGCTGAAAATGATCCTATTTTCACTGTAGCGAATATCAACAATGAAACTATTGAAAAAACTATAACCAATTAGCCCATGAATTTTGGTACCCAAATGCCCAGACAGATTAAACAAATCTTCTTTTAGTATTGCTGTTGGAATGTGATTAATTTTGGCTCGCCCAATTTTTGCAGAAATGTTCTGAGAAACATATGCATCAACCGTTTCCAGGCCTAAACCTGTTAATTTAACTTTTCTCAGCATCGTAAAATCCAAAGTATCGATAATAGATGGATCTGTGATGATCATTGGGCCGACGCCTGTATCTAAAACAAAATCGTAAGGGCCTTTTTCATTGACGTAAACTGGTATAATAATTAAATTCTTAATGCACTTAAATTGAATAGATTGCCTTTCCTTATTTCCTGAAAAGGTAAACTCTTGCGAAAACAACTGAAAGTTGACCAAAAAAAAGCCCATGCAAACAGCGAATTTGCATATACCGAAACGGATAACAGAAGCATATTTGGTTAACATTAAATTAAATTTAATAAATTAGTTGATCATTATCATTTCTAATTGATCAATATGTTCCTTAATAAAATTCAGTCTACATTCTTAGCCATTTTCGTTACAGGTTTATTCAGTCTATCCAGCTGTTCAACAAACAAAATGATTGCTAAAAAAGTATCCAAGGAATTTAAAAATTCATCGGTTATCAAGCAATATCAAGTGGGTTTTGCGCTTTACAACATGGAAGATAAAAAGATGATTTTTGAGAAAGATGCTGATCAATATTTCACGCCGGCCTCTAACACTAAACTCTATACTTTTTTTGCCAGTTTAAAGATGCTACCCGAGCAAATGCCCGCTTTGAAATATGTGGAGCACAATGATTCGTTAATCTTTTGGGGAACAGGAGATCCATCATTTTTACAATTCGCGGTAAAGGATAAATCAGCTTATAATTTCCTTCAGGCATCGAACAAAAAACTGTTTTTTGCTCCCGGCAGATATACAGGAAGTTTTTTTGGCGATGGCTGGAGTTGGGATGATTACGATTATTATTATCAGCCAGAAATTACCGAGATGCCGATTATGGATAACATGGTAACTTCTACCTATCAATCTTCCAAAAAGATCAATATTTCTCCTAAAGTTTTTGAACATTGTTTTGAAATTGATTCCAGCAAAACTACAGGAGGTTTCCAGGTAACGAGAGATTTTTTAACCAATCATTTCCGCTATCCATTGGTTGACATTAAACCTGGGTATAATCAACAAAATCCTTATAAAACCAGCATCCAAACCACAGTAGAAGTACTTTCCGATACGCTTCATAAAAGTGTTGGTGTGGTAAAAATGAAAATTCCATCGAATGCTAAAACACTCCCTGGTGCGAAACGCGATTCGGTTTTAAAACACATGATGTTGCCAAGCGATAATTTTATTGCAGAACATTTGCTGTTGGTGTGTTCTGATCAATTGGGCGATACATTGAGCACTACCAAAGCCATTCAGCATATTACCAAAACCTATCTTTCATTTTTGCCTGATAAGGTAAAATGGGCAGATGGTTCGGGTTTATCCCGCCAGAATTTATTTACACCCAGGGATAATGTTTATCTTTTAGATTCTATTTATCATCTGGTAAATAACCGCGAGAAACTTTTTGATATGTTGCCCGCGGGAGGAAAAAGCGGAACACTTAGAAATGCCTATCCAAAAACTGATCAACCTTTTGTGTATGGTAAAACAGGTTCGTTGGGCGGCGTTCACAACCAAAGTGGCTATGTATTGACTAAAAAAGGCAAAACTTACATCTATTCTTTCATGAATAATAATTTTTATAAACCAACTGCAGAAGTCAGGGCTGAAATGGTCAGAATCATGACTTATATACATGATAATTTTTAGCAATCTTTAAGAAACCTCAATAGCCATCGTATGTAAACCTAATTAACACCTAATCCTATGAAAAAAATCTACTTTTTGTTCGCCACGATTTTGGTAATTGGAATTTCATCCTGTAAAAAAAGCGATGGCATCAGTGATCCGCCAACGAGGGTTGATCCACCGAAACCTTATGTTGTTGATAACAGTTTTAAAGTTGTTGCTTATTTCCCGAGCTATCGCGATCCGAACAGTGTTGCCGATACAAAATATAAAATGATTACCCATCTGTTTTACGCATTCTTAAATCCAAATACCAACGGTTCTTTGGTCAATTTGGAACAGCCGTCACGATTTGCTACAGTAATACAAAAAGCGAAGGCGAATGGTGTTAAAACCGGAATTTCGGTTTCGGGTACACGCAACATCTTTGTTGAAATGGCAGCATCGGCTACAGCAAGAAAGTTATTTGTTAAAAATGTGGTCAGCTTCGCCCGTACCAATAATTTAGATGGTGTTGATATGGATTGGGAATACCCAAGCACTGCCGATGGTTCTGCCGACAATTATGTTTTGTTGATGAAAGAACTTTCTGATTCTTTGCACAAATACAATAAGTTTTTAAGTGCGGCAATTACACCAGGCGTTTATGCAGGTAGTATCCGCGATGGTTTAAAATCGGAGGTATTTCCTTCGGTTGATTTCTTTAACATTATGGTTTACGATGGCATTGGTTGGGACAAAGATGAACCAATTCAACATGCTTCTTATAATATGGCGGTTGCCAGTTTAAACTATTGGATGGGCACCCGCAGTATGCCTAAAGAAAAAGTGGTATTAGGAATTCCTGCCTATGGCAAAAATGCTGCAAATGCTGCAAAAGCTTATCGGGATTTCGTTGGCGCAAATGCAGATGTAAATTTGGATTATGCCACAATTGATGGTGTTCAATATTATTTTAATGGTATATTAACCACCAAGAAAAAAGCTAAACTTGCTAAAGATACAGCCAATGGTATTATGTTCTGGGAATTTTACCATGATGATAATGGCGCCAAATCAATCATCAAGGCAGCAAATGATGAACTGGGTAGAAATTACAATTAATAAATGAATACCGATTTTAGATCGATTAACCAACCTTTTGCCAATCAAGTTGTAGTTAACGGAGAGTGCTATCTTTATTTTGGAGGCACAGCTTATCTAGGTATTCCACAAAATCAGGAGTTTATTGATTTGTACATTCAGGGCATTAAAAAATTTGGCCTGAATAATGGTACCAGCCGCAGCAATAACATCCAGTTGGGTATTTATAACGAAGCTGAGGAAGAAGCCGCAAAAAGGTTTTTAGCTGCTGATGCGTTGATTACTTCAAGCGGTTATCTGGCAGCACAACTTACAGTTAAAACACTCTCAACATTTGGCAAAGTGATGTATGCTCCAGCCACGCATCCTGCACTTTGGTTAACTGAACAACCCGATACGCTCGAAGATTCTTTTGGACAGTGGAAACAGCAAACGATTGAAACCATCAATTCAGCTGAGGAGAACAACTTTGTGTTGATCAGCAACTCAATGAATAATCTTTTCCCGGAGATTTATGATTTCGATTTTCTTGAAGAAATTCATCTTGATAAGAACATTATAATAATTGTCGATGATTCACACGGAATTGGCATAAATAACCATGGATTAGGCGCTTTTAGCCAATTGCCCAGACTCGAAAATGTGGAATGTGTTGTTGTCGCATCTATGGCTAAAGCGCTCGGCGTTGATGCTGGTCTTGTTTTAGGCCCGCAACACATTATTCAGCAATTGAAAAAAACGAATGTTTTTGTAGGTGCTTCTCCCCCATCAGCGGCAAGTCTTTATGCTTTCATACATGCTGAAGAAATATATCAAACCGCCTGGAAAAAACTTCAACAAAATATTATTCATTTCAACGGTGCACTAAATTTAACATGGAAATTTGAGCAAGGTTTTCCGGCCTACCTCATCAATTATCCGCATTTAGGCGAAGATCTTTTGAAACATCATATTTTGATCTCTTCTTTTCCATACCCAAATGCAGATAGCGAACCCATCAATCGAATAGTTTTAAGTAGCTGGCATCAGCCTGAAGATATTGATCAATTGATTTCGGTATTAAAATAAAATTTTAGCAAATGAATTAATTAACACTATATTTATTTCAAGCTAGCACTAACCAAATCGTTTCGAGCCATTGTGTCGAACTACATCCAAAATATACGAGAAGGAGATCATTTATCTTTTGAAATAGTTTTCAAACTATGGCACAGAAAAGTTTATGCCTATTTTTTTAAGAAGACGGCTTCAGCAAATCAGGCAGAAGAACTAACACAATTGGCATTTATTAAACTTTGGCGCTTCAAACATACCTTATCAGAAGATTTTCCCCTGGATGTTCAGCTTTTCAAAATTGCCAAAACCACCCTGCTCGATTATTTTAAAAAGATCGCAAACGAAAACAGAAATCTTCAAATCTATCATCTTGAATTAATGGAAAATTCAGCAGCAGAATCAAAACTTTACGAAGCAAAACAAGAATTAGAGGTGGTTTTGAAATGTTTGCCACCCACCCGAAAAGAAGTTTTTGTGCTCAATCGCCTTCATGGTTATTCCTATAAAGAAATTGCAGAAAAACTTTCTATATCTCCGAGAACGGTAGAAAAACACATTTCTTTAGCAACCAAACAACTTAATGGCCAAGCCTACACGCCTTACCTTATCTTCCTTTTAGGGTTTTTAATCAAATAAAATTTATTTTCTCTGCGTTACGGGTTTTAGATCTATTCAATCGTATTGGTTAATATGAATGTTTCTGATCAGCTGTTAGATAAATATTTCAAGAATAAATGTACCCTGGAAGAAAAGCTGGTGGTAGAAAATTATTTGCGAGAAATTGAAGAGCTGCCAGATCAATTTCTACAAAAAGAAGAATGGGATGATGCCGAAGATTTTCCAATGTCTTATGAGCGAAGCGATCTGATATTTGAGGCCATTAAAAAACAAACGCTGCGCAAAAGAACCAAACATTTATGGCTTGCCATTACCTCAATCGCGGCAACACTTTTAGTAATTACAGGTATAACGTTTTATGCCTCAAAAACACCTGATTTAAAGCAAAGGGTAGCTAGGCTTGTTCCAAAAAAGACTGGAAAAGCCAACCATATCAGTTTGAAGTCAATTAACAATTACACGGATAAAATTCAAGAAGTTACCCTTCCTGATCAATCCATTGTTAAGATTTATCCAGGTGCTGAATTAAGATATGCAATCCCTTTTGTATCAGAAAAACGTGAAATATTTTTAGAAGGCACCAGTTTTTTTGAGGTAAAGAAAGATAAAAAACATCCTTTTGTTGTTTACGCAAAAGGTGTTTCTACAACTGCTTTAGGAACATCGTTTACCATCATTGCCAACGAGAAAAGTAAGATTATTATGGTTAAGCTTCATACCGGAAAAGTTTGGGTTAAGGATGAGGATTCGATAGGCAAAAGTTCCATGTTCAGTAGAATCCTGCTTCCGGGAAATGCTTTGATGTTTAATAGAATAGAACACAAATTAAATGTAGAAATCCCAACTAGCAATCTCTCAGGGAAAGATGTAAAATCGGAATTGATCTTTACACAAGCACCCCTTGCAGAAGTATTTGCCAAACTAGAACAGCATCATAAAACCAAAATTATTTTCCATAAAAATGATCTTTTAGAGATGTCGTTTACTGGAACGTTAAACTTAAATCAAACTATAAATAAAACATTGACTGAACTTACAGAGCTAAACAAACTAAACCTGGAGAAAGTAGCCGAAGGCTATTTAATCAAAAAATAAAAACAAACAAACATTACCGAAGAACTATGCTGTCATTAAATGCAGCATGGGAAATCTATTGCCTAAAACAAACAAATTAATCATTGTACTATGCTTAGAAAATTTACAAAACACTTGTTGCTTTGTTTGCTGATTGTATCAGTAACTGCAACGGCCTGGGCTCAAACATCAGAGATCACAGGTATTGTAAAAGATGAGACTGGCGCCCCATTGATTGGCGCCTCCATCGTTTTACTCAACACCAAAACCAATGAAAAAAAAGGAATTATGGTCAATCCCGACGGAAAATTCCAAATTACGGGTTTAACTGCTGGTGTGCCATACAACATTAGTGCTTCCTTTATTGGCTACACTACGAAAACCATTGAAAATACCATTACTGCAGGTTCAAATCCATTGTATGTAATCGATGGCGTTCCAATCTCTAACGATAATATCAACACCATTAATACCAATGATATTGCTTCCATTGAGGTTTTGAAAGATGCCTCTTCAGCAGCAATCTACGGTTCGCGTGGTTCAAATGGTGTTGTTTTAATCACTACTAAACAAGGTAAAACCGGTGCTGCAGTAATCAATGCAAACACTTACACAGGTTGGCAAAGCCTGGCGCACAAAATTGAGATGATGGATGCTTATCAATATGCGCAAATGACTTTGGAATCAAGAAACAATACCTATTCTGATGCAATGGATGCCATCAATAGGAGAAATGCGGCGACAGGGCTACCTCAAATTAGCTATAACATTAATGATAGCAATGCGCAACGTTTAGTTAACTCTGGAAATAATACCAGTGCTGTTATTCCTACTGAAATTTTACCCTATCTATCGGGCCAGCAAGGCTTAACGAATACAGATTGGCAGGATGAAATTTTTAGAACTGCAAAAATCCAAAATCATTCAGTGTCAGCATCTGGCGGTAGCGAAACCATGAAGTATTATGCTTCACTGGAATATTTCGATCAGGATGGTATTATTTTAAACAGTGGTTTTAAACGTTACAGTGGCCGTTTAAATCTGGATGGCAAAAAAGGCATTTTTAGATATGGCGTAAATATTACACCATCGGTTATTAAAGAAAAGAGACTGAATGCCAACGGTGCTTACAACGCAGGGAATGCAAACGGCTTAAATACCGGTGGTATTGTTGCATCTGCACTTCACTATTCGCCACTTTGGCCAGTTTACAATGCTAATGGAAGCTATAGTTTTGCACAAAACTCATGGAGTCCTGGTCAGGTAACCACTTTACCAAACGGCTCTACAGTAACTGGTAATGGCGAAACACAAGCATGGAATCCGGTTGCTTTAGCGATGCTGCAAAAAGATGATGTGGGTTCGAACCGATTAACAGGAAGCACGTTCGTGGAAGCTGAAATTATTAAAGATTTGAAATACAAAATTCAGTTGGGTATCGATATTTTCAGCAGTGCTGAAGATACTTTCCGCCCATCCATTATTCCATTATCAAATACTGCTGGCAATCCATTATCCGATGCACAAGCGAGCTCAAGAACTATAAAAGAAACAAACTGGTTATTAGAACATACCTTAAATTACACCAAAACATTTGGCAATCACAATTTAAGCGCATTATTAGGTTGGTCTAACCAAAAAGATGATTTAAGCGGAAATTATGCTGTTGCGACCAGAGGTTTCATCAGTGATCAAATTGAGTACTTAAGTGCTGGCTTAGTAACTGCTGGTACCTCAACCAGACAACAATGGTCATTGGCATCTGGTATTGCCAGATTACAATACAGCTACAAGAGCAAGTATTTGTTTACCGGCTCAGTAAGGGCTGATGGATCTTCAAGATTTGGAACAAATAATAAATGGGGGTATTTCCCATCAGCTTCTGTGGGCTGGAGATTATCGGAGGAAGAATTTTTGAAAGGCGCAAAAGCTATTTCTGATTTGAAAATTAGAGCAAGTTTGGGTCAGACAGGTAACTTCAATATTCCAAACTACCTGGCTCAGGGTGCAATGACTAATTACGGTTATATTTTTGGCGGCGGTACACCTGGCGTAGTAAACGGTGCTGCACCTTTTGCACAACCAAATGATGATTTAAGCTGGGAAAAAACAACCCAATTAAACGTTGGTTTTGATGCGGCGTTCTTCAACAACAAATTAACCTTATCAATTGATGCTTATAACAGTAATACTTCAGATTTATTGTTAAATGTTCCGGTGCCTTTAACCACAGGTTTCTCTACTGAATTGAAAAACATTGGTAAAGTAAACAACAAAGGTATCGACATTAATTTGGGTACTCAACAACAATTTGGTGCTGTAAAATGGACTGCAAGTGGTAACTTCTCTAAAAACAAAAATAAAGTAGTGGAGTTAGGCCCAGGAAATGCGGATATCATCAGCACAGGTTCTGTTGCCAATGCTTATTTCTTAACGCGTGTTGGCGAGCCAATCGGATCATATTACTTACCAGTTGTTTTAGGCGTTTTCAAAAACCAGGCTGAAGTAAATGCCTATCCTCATTATTTAGATACGCAAGGCAATTATGATTTAAATACCTCAAAACCAGGAGATTTTAAGTTTAAGGATGTGGATGGCGATGGTGTAATTGATTTAACAAAAGACCGTGAAATTGTAGGTAACTACTTACCAAAATTCACTTACGGTTTTGCTACATCTGCAGAATATAAAGGCATAGATTTAAATGTTTCGATGCAAGGTGTTTACGGAAACAAAATCCTTAACCTTTCCCGCAGATATTTCGCTAACAAAGAAGGTAACATGAATAACATGATTAGCTCTTTGGATAGATGGGTTTCTGAAAGTAATCCGGGTAGCGGACAAGATGTGAGAGCTAACCGTGTGGCTAAAGGCAGTAACGGAACAACTTCTACCTGGCATGTTGAAGATGGTTCTTACTTGCGTATCCGTAACATTGCTTTGGGCTACACTTTCCCAACGGATATGATTAAGAAACTTTCTTTAACAAAAGTTAGATTGTATGTTTCGATGCAAAATCCATTTACGTTTACCAAATACACAGGTTATAATCCAGAGGTTACAAACCGTTCTTCCGCTACCACAAATGGAGAAGATTACGGTGTTTATCCAACAGCGAAAACAACTTCAATCGGTTTAAACATCACTTTATAAAATGAAGACCATGAATAAATATATCATACCAATCATAGCATGTGGCTTAATCATTTCTGCTACATCATGCAAAAAGTTTTTAGATTTAAAACCATTAGATTCTTATACAGAAAACACCTTTTATGTTGATGAAAAAGGACTCCAAGGCGGTTTAGTAAGTTGTTACGACGCTTTACAAACCGATAGTTTGTACGGAAATAACTTGCTTACTTTAGGCGAAATTCGTGGAGATAATGTTACCGATAACGATCCGGGATCTGGAGCGGGTGTAAGAAACGCCATTGAGGTTTTTTCAGAAACCTCGGCCAACAACATTTTGGCGGCATCCTGGCAAGGACATTATAAAGCGATTTACCGCAGCAATATCGTATTAGATAGAGCTCCGGGTATCAGCATGGCCGATGCAACAAAAAACCAGATCATTGGTCAGGCAAAATTTATACGTGCTTTAAGTTATTTCAATTTAACACGTTTATGGGGCAATGTACCTTTGGTTTTAACGGTTCAAAAAACCGCTGAAGCCAGAGAAAATGTTCGTGCAACTTCTGCACAGGTTTATCAGCAAATTATTAACGACTTAACTGATGCAGCAAGTAAACTACCTGTTTCATGGGCTGATGCACAACGCGGAAGGGCAACGAGTTACGCGGCATCTGCACTACTGGCTAAGGTTTATCTCTATCAAAAAAGATATGATTTAGTGGTTTCAACTTTGCAGCCTATTGCGACTGCAATTTATGCAGGAACTGTACTATCTGTTGTTCCGCAAACCACAACTTTTCCTAGTGGCATGAAGACAAGTAAAGATGTTATTTTTGCTGTTCAATACTTAAATGGTGGTTTTAGAGAAGCCGTAAACCAGGATAATCGTTACAGAAACAACAATAACACCAATACGATTACCATTCCTCAGGCTATTTTTGAAACTGCTGATAACCGTAGGGCATTGGTTGCGCCTACCGGAACAGGTGCTCGTCCAGGTAAATTTAATAGTCCTGTTTCCAATTCAACGGAAATTAGTGGCGATTTTCCAATCATCCGCTGTGCTGATGTGCTGTTGATGTATGCTGAAGCGTTAAACGAAGTAGCGTATGGAAATACGGAGGCATTTAAAGCATTGAATACGGTTCGTACCAATGCGGCAGCGACCAACAAAACTGCCGCAACTTTAACCACGCAAGCAGAATTTAGAAGTGCGGTTTACCTGGAGCGTCGCTTAGAGCTTGCCTTAGAAGCTGATCGTTGGTTCGATATTGTGAGAACAGGTCAAATGGCGGCTATATTCCCTGGTATTCCTGTATTCAGAGCAATTTATCCGGTTCCACAAGCCGAAATTGATAACGTAAACAATAAATCTGGCTGGCAAAACACCGGCTACTAGAATAATTGAATATCAAAAAACCGGTATCGTTTAATTACGCTACCGGTTTTTTTATTGAAATTACTTTGCTTCTGTTAACCAATATTTTTTCTAATCTTTATAAAATGAAACGACTGATTTTATTCTTCACACTAAGTTTTCTGCTTTCCACTGCTGTCCTGGCGCAAACCACTGATGTCTGGGTAGTTCGCCATGCGGAGAAAGACAAGACAAACCCTGAAGAGAAAGATCCTAATCTTTCTGATGAAGGAAGAATAAGAGCTGCCGATTTAGCAATCTATTTAAAGAAAGTAAAATTTGATGCGGGTTTTAGTACGCCCTACAAAAGAACACATCAAACGCTAGATTCGCTCATCATTCCAAAAGTAATCAACTACAAAGACTCAAAATCGTTGGTAGATTCTGTTAGGAAGAATTATGCTGGCAAAACTATAATTGTTGCAGCCCACTCGAATACCGTTTTAGAAATTATTGAGGCTTTTGGCGGAAAACGTCCAATGGAAATGCTTACCGATGATGATTACGATTATATTTTTCGATTAACAGTAAAAGATGATAAGGCTAAAGTGAAGAAAGATCAGTTTGGCAGACCACATCATCTTTAATCAGCACTCACACCTATTAAGTTCCTGAAACAAGTTCAGGATGACGGCAGTTCATGTAAGATTTCGAAACAACATGGAGCCCCCTGTTTATCGGCGGCATAAACTAATGGCAAATGAACTAATGAGCCAACTTAAAGTTTCTCAAAAGGAATATCCATCAGATCGTAGCCTTGCCAGCCAGCATAATCGTAATGCCACCATTCATTATCCAGTACATTCATTTTGTACTTTTTCATGGTATTAATCAGAAACTCACGATTCTTTTTTACTTCCGCTGTTACAGGTTCGTAGTTAGCCGCAGCTGCCCCTGAAAAACTATCATAAGGTGTAGCCATAGCTACTTCTTTTCCGGTTTTAAGGTTGATTAGGGTTAAGTCAACAGCACAACCCCGATTGTGTTTAGAACCCTTTGCCGGATTAGCCACAAAGTTTTTATCACTCGCTTTTTTGTAAAATGCCACCGTAATCGCATAAGGGCGGTAACCATCAAAGATTTTCAATCCATAACCTTTTTTATTTAGCTCAAGCTGAATTTTCTTTAACGATTCTACAACAGGTTTCCGGGCAAAAGCTCTAGCTTGCTTATACATTACCTGTTGCATAAAATTATTTTTTGTCGCGTAGCGAATATCTAATTTGATATTTGGAATGGCTTTCTTAATTTCTATTAATTCGTTATTCGGATTCGTTTTAATCGATGCCAAATATTGATTGTAAGAACTAACAACAACCAATTTTGATGGCGAACTGGTTTGAGCAAATACAGAGAAAGAAAGTGATAGTAAAAAAATAAAGATTTTTATTTTCATGTTGATGCTTCTATAAGTAGGTCGTCGAGTATATGATTACTGGTTCGAAACCACCAATAACTCCAAATCCTTAAAAGGCAAATTAAACATATCTGCCAGATCTTTATTGGTACAATTGCCCTGGTAAATGTAAAGTGCCTCACGAATGCCTGGATTATTCCAAACCATATTCATCAATCCCCCAAATTCGCCAATGTCCAATAAAATAGGAGCGAAAATATTGGTCAATGCATAAGATGCTGTTCTCGGAACACGAGATGCAATATTGGGTACGCAATAATGAATCACGTCGTACTTTCTAAAAATTGGATTGGTATGATTGGTTACTTCAGAGGTTTCGAAACAACCACCTTGATCAATACTTACATCAATTACCACAGAATGCGGCTTCATTCTGGCAACCGTTTCTTCCATAACCACGCAAGGACTGCGTCCATGGCTGGCACGAATGGCACCTATAACTACATCACAGGTTACAATGGCTTTATTCAACACGATAGGTTGCATAACAGAAGTAAAAACACGGCTGCCCAGGTTATTTTGTAATCGGCGTAAGCGATAAATCGAACTATCGAAAACTTTAACTTCAGCGCCCAAAGCTAAGGCGGTTCTGGCGGCGTACTCTCCTAC
>SEDB01000560.1 GCA_004210715.1 Pedobacter sp. | reverse complement strand
GTAATTTAATATGGATGTACTTGGCGTAATCAGTTTTGCAATAAGCATAATTGCCTTTATTATTAAAATATCATCAGGAGGAGAAAGCAATAATACTCCTACGCAACATCACTTCAATGTACCAATCGATCATTTTCAGGACGGCACTTTGGATGGAATTGTAAATTGCTATGAAAGTTTTAGGGCCAGTAAACTAAATATGCATCAGCTTGAACGTGATTTAAGAAATCGCCATCACGCGAAATTTAATTTGCTAGCTACCCGTTTATTGGGAAATTGCCTGTATTTGAGCGTAAAGTTCGTAGATGTTTTCGATCGTAAAACCAAAAATGGAGAAATGCAGGAAATTCAGAATAGTGTAACAACGTATTTCTCCATAAACCATTTGGAAGATAGCAATAGCGTTATAATTTATGGCTGTTCAAGTTACAATCAACGCGTAAAGGATAGCTATAAAATTATTGCAGGTGAAATTCGTAAGGAAATTTCTTTATGATTATAGCTTTCAGGATTTTTATAAATATTTTGATCGTTGGATTATTCCTGTATTCAAAATTGTTACCGCATAGAGATAAGCTAAACACTAAGTACGATAAAGTTTTTAACTTTTTTCAAAGCATTTTTCAACCTGTTCTTAATTTCTTAAAAACCTTAATTAAACCATTTCAAGTAGGGCAAGGCCTGTCGGTTGATATGACACAGATTGTATTACTGATCGTGCTCTTGCTACTGAACAACTATTTTTAATATGAGAAGATTACCCATTTATTTTTTAATAGATATTTCTGAATCGATGGTTGGAGATCAGATCCAGCAGGTTGAAGAAGGGATGGCCACCATTATCAAAGCCATTAAAACAGATCCTTATGCCATTGAAACGGTATGGATTTCGATTATAGTTTTCGCCGGACAGGCAAAAACTTTGGTTCCATTACAGGAAGTAGTCAGTTTTTATCCACCAAAATTTCCAATTGGCGGAGGCACCTCTTTAAGTAAAGGTTTGGGTCACTTGATGTTTCAAATGCGAAAAGATATCGTAAAAACCACCATGGAACAAAAAGGCGATTGGAAACCGATTGTGTTTTTATTTACCGATGGTGTACCAACTGATGATACTAAAACCGCAATTTCCGAATGGAAGCAAAATTGGCAGCGTACGGCAAACATGGTGGCAATTTCATTTGGCGATAGTACTGATACCCGGGTGCTATCTGAACTGACAGAAAATGTACTTCAATTTAAAAATGCTACTACAGAGGATTATAATAAATTCTTTAAATGGGTAACTGATTCCATTAAAACCAGTAGTATCAGTGTAGAAAATAATGAATCGGGCTTTGAATTGGCAAAATTGGATGGCGATACGATTTCAAAAATCGATATTTCTAAAGCGCCTGCAAATACGCAATATATTGATAATAATTATGTCGTATTAGCAGCAAAATGCCAAAATACTAAACGACCATATTTAATGAAATATCGAAAAGTGATGAACGAATCGGGTTTTGAAGGATTGAATCTGCAAACACAG
>SEDB01000559.1 GCA_004210715.1 Pedobacter sp. | reverse complement strand
ACGGTCGAAAATCTTTCCAAAGCGAATATTCTTTGCTCAGCAAGAGGCGCCGGCACAAGATTTTCATTCCATTTTTACAATACTTTGAATGATTTAGAAAAACTACTTGATGTGATTGACGGGAAGTATTAATCCACTTTCCAAACGGCATCAACAAAATATTGCTGATGATCGAAGAAGCGATGAACTGGCGTAAATCCAGTTTTATTGGCTAATGCATCAATATCAGCGAGCGAATATTTTTGTGATATTTCCATGTAGATATATTCATTTTTATTGAAGCGAATGGTTTCATCGCCAATATTTACCCTTTGATTTTCCAGACTGATTAAATAACTTTTGCAGGCACCAGTTTCCGGATCGTAGGAAGCATAATGATCAAAATTTGAAACATCAAAATCGCCATCCAGTTCTCTGTTAATTCGATGTAAGAGATTTAAATTAAATGAGCGGGTAATTCCAGCCGGATCGTTGTAAGCGGCTAAAATTTGTTGCGGATTTTTCTTCAGGTCAAATCCAATAATCAACAAATCATTCGGAGAAAGCTCCTCCCGCAAATCGCGACAAAAGTTTTCCGCTTCTGCCAAATCCATATTGCCAATATTAGCGCCCATAAACAAAACAACCTTACGGCGATTGGAAATGGATTTCGCCTTTTCAAGCATTTTGAAGTAATCTCCGTTTAATCCGTGTATTTGCAATTCGGGAAGTTTTTTAGGCAAGTTTTCTTCCAGATCATTAATGACATGGTCAGAAATATCAATCGGTAAATAGGTAAAATCCAACTGCTGCTGCAGCAAAGCTTTAAGCAAATGAACAGACTTAGTTGCGTCGCCAGCCCCGAGTTCAATTAAATCAAAAGATGTTCCACCAGAAGAAATCTATTCTTTCATGTCCATAATCTGCTGAAAAATCTGGTCGCCTTTTTCATCGTAGAAATATTTGGAGCTTAAGAATTTTGGTTCAGCTTGTAAACCAGCTAAAACATCATTTAAAAACTGTGAACCAACCGGAACCATACGTTTTGTAATCATCGTATCCATGTGCTATTATTTTGCTAGTCTAATACCTGTAAATTGCCACCTCAAATGTGGATGAAAGAAATTTCTGTAATTAATGCGTTCATGGCCTTCGGGTGTGGCAACAGATGCGCCACGAAGCACTTTTTGATTGACCATAAATTTGCCATTATATTCCCCAATGGCACCCGGAGCTTTGCTGAAATCAGGATAAGGGAGATAAGCACTCTCGGTCCACTCCCACCTCTTGCCCCAGTTAAATTGTTGAGCAGCCACTTCCCACTCAAACTCCGTTGGCAGGCGCAAACCTTTCCAACTAGCGAAGGCATAAGCTTCATAATAACTTATGTGAGTTACTGGCGCAGAAAAATCTATTTGTTGAAAGCCATTTAAAGTGTAATTGAACCAATTACCATCAACTTGATTCCAGTATAAAGGCGCATCAATTTGGTTGGTTTTTACCCAATCCCAGCCTTCAGCATGCCAATAGCTAAAATTTTGATATCCGCCCGAATTGATGAAACCGAGATACTCCTCATTGCTAACCAATGTTGTGCTAATTGAATATTTTTGCAAATAAACTTTATGTCGCGAAAGCTCATTATCAAAACAAAATCCATCGCCAGTAAACCCTATTTCATAGATTCCTTCTGCAATGTCAATCATTTCATTACCAGAAAAATCAGCCGTTTTATCTTTCCAATCTGTTGAATAAGCTGGAAATAAAGGATTGTTGCCAAGAATGTATTTTATATCGGTAAGCAACAATTCCTGATGCTGTTGTTCATGATTAAAACCCAGAAGCAGTAATTCAGTCAGTTTTTCATCTATCGGGCAGGAAAGCAATTTCGTCATGGCTTCATCCACATAAGCACGATACTGGTAAACTTCATTCACACTTGGCCTGCTGAGATTTCCACGATCGGTACGAATTACCCTTGCACCAACCGATTCATAATAACTATTAAAGACATAATTAAAATCCGGATTGAAACCGATCGGTTTTAACCATTTGATTTGGAATTTTTTAGCAAATTCATCTTTCACATATTTAAAGGTCTGATCTTTATCATGCGCAATTTCTTTAGCAAATTCGGCTTTGGGTTGCAGCAGAACCAATAATCCTGTACCCGTGTATTCCGGATAAAAATCAATCTGATCGTTCACCAGAGCGTCGAAACAAATTTTCGTACCGCCTAAACCGGTTTTTGTAGCCACCTGGTAATCGGTATTTCCCTGAATAAGCATTTTGTACATCTCAGCAAGAATATATTGCTCACCAAAAATTTTAGAACCAATGCGAACCATGCCACCATTTCCGTTTTTTGAAACTTTAAAAAGATTTTGACTCACCAGGAAATCTTTAGCTACCTTTTCCGGACTTTGATGCAGTTGATCTGTTTTATAATTCAAATCAGTCATGATTGAATCTGTGATTTTTCCCGATAGTAGATTTAATACATTTTCAAGTTCGGGAAACTTTTTTAGCGAAGATTCCCGTACAATCGGTGCTGCATAGTAAGGCGGAAAAATGAGTTTATCATCTTTTAGAATGGTCAAGTCAAAGGCTTTCAATCTTCCATCAGTAGAATAGCCGCTAATCACATCAAGCTCTTTTTCAAAAGCCGCTTTATACATAACGGCATCACTAATTACAATGGTGTGGATTTTCAATCCGTAAACAGATTTCAAACCCAAATCTCCATCTTGCCGCCCCATAAATTCAGGTGTAAAACCAGCGGTTAACGAACTACCATAAGCTTTAGGAAGCAAATAAAAGCC
>SEDB01000558.1 GCA_004210715.1 Pedobacter sp. | reverse complement strand
GAAAAAGCAATGGAATCATGTGCAGAAGGGGTAAAAAGCATTGCCATGATTGTATTGATTATCGCCGCCGGCGGTGCATTTAAACAAATATTAATTGATAGCGGGATGGGCGAAACCGTAAAAGATCTAACAGGAAACCTGAATCTATCTCCGTTATTTTTAGCCTGGCTTATCACCGCATCGCTTCGGGTTACGTTGGGCTCGGCAACTGTTGCCGCATTAACAGCATCGGGAATGGTATTGCCATTGATCGGTCCAGGCGTTCCACCAGAATTGATGGTACTATCTGTTGGTGCAGGCAGCTTAATGTTTTCCCATGTAAACGACACTGGCTTTTGGATGTTCAAAGAATATTTCAATCTTAGCCTGAAAGAAACTTTTCGTACATGGACGGCTATGGAAAGCATTGTTTCCATTCTCGGCTTACTTGGTGTTTTGGTTTTAAACCAATTTTAATTAAGACTTATTGCTGGCTTTTGATGAAAAACTTACTGAAATACATCATCTGGTAGGCGATTGCATTTTCCCAGTATTCAAAATTATGAACACCTGGCCTAACGGTAAAATCATGAGGGATATTCCGAGCAGTTAATTTATCATGCAGCGCCACATTAACATCGTAGAAAAAATCATTCCTGCCCACATCGAAAATGATGGCGAGTTTATTGGGACTTAACAAATGGGTTAAATTAATTACGGTATTGGCTTCCCACCGATCAGGAAACTGATTGTAAGGACCGAGTCGTTTAGCAATGTTCCAATTTTCGGGAAATGGTCTGATATCCACTCCGCCGCTCATACTTCCACAAGCGCCATATATGTCCTGGTGCTTGAAAGCGAGATACAAACCTCCGTGTCCGCCCATGCTTAAACCCGTAATTGCCCTACCATTTTTATCGCTAATGGTCCGGTAACGACCATCAACAAATTCAACCAATTCTTTTGACAAATAAGTTTCGTATTGATAAGACGGGTCAATTGGACTATCAAAATACCAGCTCGTTACTCCGCCATCCGGACAAACAACAATGATTCCGAAATTATCAACGAGCTTTTGAACTGCCTCTTTGTCTTTCGTATTTAACAACCAGTCCGAGTATTTTCCACCAGCGCCATGCAGCAAATATAAAACAGGAAATCTTTTGGTAGATCCATCATAAAGCTGTGGCTTTACCACCACAGCTTTAATATCTTTTTTCATTAATTTACTACGCGTTATCACTGTATCAACAGTTGCCGCAAAACTGATCTGTGCTGATAATAAAACAACAAGTATTGCAAAGCAATTAAATATTCCTTTTTTCATATCTGAAAGATGATTTTCAAATTGAAATTAGAACATTTTAATCATAAAGCAAAATCATATGAAGTGCACCAATATAGCATATTTTACTTTTTTGTTGACTTAGTTACATTAACTACATAGGACAATGAATGGCTATCACTTTCCAGGTATTTTGCTTTGTATTTTGAGTGAAGGCTTTTATTTTGCTTCACACCATTCACAACCATATTATTTTTATCCAGGGAAAA
>SEDB01000557.1 GCA_004210715.1 Pedobacter sp. | reverse complement strand
CTTGTTCCACGATAGTATTGGCTACTTTTTTCCTGATGGAGGAGAGGTGAAAGTAACCCAACAGAACGAATCGGGAAACTGGTACCGCATCAATCAATTTCAAAGCAAAAACAAGGTTTTGGGGAAGGTTTTTAAAAGCTGGTTTAGCCATGGAATAAAACCTCAAGATGCAAGCTATGCTTATGTTGTGGTTCCCCATGTAGGGAGTGCTACGATGAAAAACTATCATCTCGATGCGATTAAAATTATCGAAAACACAAAATCCATTCAGGCCGTAATGCACACTGGCTTAGCGGTTATGCAGATTGTTTTTTATGAAGCCGGAGATTTTAGTCATGATGGCATCACGTTAAAAGTGGATAAACCTTGTATAATTTCCATCAATGAATTAGGAGGTTCAAAACCAGTCATTTATATCGCCGATCCTACACAAGAAAATTCAAAAATTCAATTTGAAATTAAAACCCCAAAGCTAAAGAATACTCAAAAATTAGTCTGTGATCTCCCGGTTGGTGCCTTGGCGGGCTCAACCATTAAATACAATATTTCAAATTAATAAACATATCTAAATCATGAATAAAAACAGTTTAATCATCGCATTCCTGATTCTTTTGAATTCAGTTTCATTTGCACAAAACAATGTGCGAAAGCCAATGGCGCAACTCATTAATGATGAATTTAAGTTTGCTGCCGATCAGTATAAATTTTTAGCAAAAGGGATTCCTGCTGGCAAAACGCCACAAACCTATCAAAATGGAAAACATGTTAACTACGATATTCAATGGTGGTGCAGTGGTTTTTATTCAGGCAGCTTATGGTACATTTACGAGCAAACTAAAAATGAAGCCATTAAAAAAGAGGCGGAGGACGCTTTAAAAGTAATTGAGGCCAACCAAACCTTTACGGGCAATCATGATTTGGGTTTTATGATGTATTGCAGCTTTGGCAATGCTTACCGATTAACCGGAAAACCAGAATATAAATCAATTATTCAGCGTTCAGCACAATCGCTTTCTACCCGATATCACGACAACGTTAAGGTTATCCAATCGTGGAATAAAGGTAAATACTGGAATTATCCTGTGATTATTGATAACATGATGAACCTTGAAATGTTAAATTGGGTTTCGGATAATGGAGGAGATAAAAAATTTAAAGAAATTTCGATTACCCATTCTAATACCACCTTAAAAAATCATTTTCGTCCCGATTTTAGTTCTTATCACGTTATCGATTATAATGCGGAAACAGGTGCGGTAATCAGAAAAGCAACCTGGCAGGGAGCTGCAGATTGTTCTGCCTGGAGCCGCGGACAAGCATGGGCATTATATGGTTACACCATGATGTATCGGTTTACCAAGGACGAAAATTATTTGAGACAAGCAAAAGGAATAGCACATTTCATTTTAAATCATCCGAATTTGCCTGCTGATAAAATTCCTTTCTGGGATTTCGACGCACAAGGTGTTCCTTTTGCAAAACGCGATGCTTCCGCAGGTGCTATTATGGCTTCAGCATTATTAGAGTTGGCACAATT
>SEDB01000556.1 GCA_004210715.1 Pedobacter sp. | reverse complement strand
GTTTGGATATTTCCACTTTTACCAGAAGAAATGTTGGCTCATTTACCCCAGCCATTGTTAGAGAAATAGAGAAACTGTATGATGATTACACTTGTTTAAGAAGTGATTTGAATATTCGGGTGTTTATTTAGTCTGTTTTTTTATTGCATTTAGCCTAGATCGTAAGAACTGTGGCGTGTAATAAACGAAGGTGCTATCCATATTAACAGATAATTAATTTCGAGATTGAACAGCGTTCAGAAATCACAATAACGAAGTCAAAAAAATGTTCCAATCTTTAGATAGTTAAATATTTAAGATTTTAACAATAGCCAAAACATTATCGCGGCCATCATTTATAGGCACAGTACAGTCCAGCACCTGCTTATAAAAAGTAATTCCAAATAACGCCATGATTGGCTGGCTTGGTTCAAATAAAATTTTAAACGAAAATGTCGATGCTTCCTGGTTTTGTTGTAGATCAAAATAATCTGAATAGATGAATGAAGCTTGATGCTCGTTGCTATTTTCTGGGTTAAAAACTCCGGCGGCCGTAATAATTCTGAAACTGGTAGCGCCAGAAGGGAATGCCAACGCACAGGTAGGATTTATTTCCGGTATATCAATATGCAAATGGGCATCAACTGGATCAATATAAACTAAAATATGCTCCAGAAAAACGTTGCTTAAGTGAACCTTAGAGTTAAACTGAAAATTTTGAATAAGCCTTAAGTTTGGGGCCAATAGAATTCTGTTTCCTCTGCTGCTTAAACCATCAGCCTTGATCATTTTTAAAAAACGGCTAATCAAATGCGTATTCAAACTGGTATCTGGTGCTTGCAGAATGATCTTTCTGAATAAAATTCTCAATTTTTTTGCTGATTGTGACGCTAGCGAAAATTCCTGGTTATTTTCTCTGGTTCGCTCAAAAGCTTTGTCCCTGCTAATGCGTTCAGCGCTAGCCCCACCTTTGGTTCTAACCTGAAAAGTATCTTTACTTTCATAAAAGGAGAGATCCCCGATCTTCCCTTTTATTTTAATTACTCCAACTTGTTCTGCCATATAGTCAAATATAAGAGCGAATAAACCATAGCATGTCGAGAAATGCAGCTTTTGTCGTTTTTATACACATTTATACGTTTTTATCGTTTTGTATTCAATACCGAACAGTAAGAATCCCTTGCTTGAATCACCATTCATTTTATCTTAATTCAGTGCACAGCCGGGTATAAGCCAGTGAAAACACGGTTGATGGGACTGAAATTGTATGATGTTAAACCTGAATGATTATTATTTAAATGGTGTATAGATAAATAGATGTGAGTGCTTGTTGATTTCACTATTAAAAGAAAACGTAGGTTATTATCCTTAGTTCAAATACTTCCTTTTGTAATCCAGCGGTGTCATGCCAGTTACCTTTTTAAAGTGCCTGTAAAAATTGGAAACATTATTGAAACCACAATCAAAGCAAATCATTTCAGTAGGTAATTTATTCTCGATTAATAACCTGCAGGCATGGCTGACCCTAATTTCAATTAAGAAATCATAAAAGGTTTTCTT
>SEDB01000555.1 GCA_004210715.1 Pedobacter sp. | reverse complement strand
ACTGAAGTACTGCCACATGATGATCTTATGTAGGTGTGTTTTACTTTTCCACCAAGCGCTTTTATCTCACATAAGGTATAAACCGAAGTGCTATTGTCTCCCCAAGTGATGGTATATAAGTCACCCGGAAAGTTATTTTGGATTCCTTCCGGAGAAGTGATGTCCACATTAAACTCGAGTGAACCGAGCGGCAAGCAAACGATATTATTTCCAGAAGTACCAAAGGCGGTAATTGCTTTGTTGTTGATTAAAAGATAAGCTTTCGTAGCAACAGTTCCATCAGCATTTACAGCTTTTGCCAATATCGTATAGTGAACCTGATCAGCATTAAATGTTTGTATTTTGGTTGGGAAGTTTAAATTCGTGGCACTTCCGCCAACTTCATTCGTTATTTTTGCGGTAACTGTAGCTCCTGCTGTTGACTCATTGGAGATAAAAAATGGATTGTTCGGTCTACTGATACAGGTTCCAAAAGTTTCTGTATTGGTTGCTGATAAATAATTAGAAACGAGTTTTGCTTCAGTAACTTGCCCAGCTTTGATTTCAAATGCATTTGATTCAGCACTTACTACAACAGGCCAAAATTTCCATTCTCATCAGATAAATACAATTGAAAAACATTGCCTTTATCTGCGCATCCCATGGGCATAGCAAATGGCGCAGCAATGGTGCTTCCAGGGGTATAGGGCCCGGAATCAATTGTTCCAATATTGATTTGAGCAAAAGATGTTTTAGCAATAAATAATAAGCCCCAAATAAGGGCATAAAAAAGCCATTTCCTTTTCAAACAGGTCTACTTTAAAATCTCTAACACTAAGGAATGATTTAGTTGCGTTTTTAAATCAGTGTTTGTTTGGGGAGCTGATCTTGGATACTTACACACGGGCAATAAGTAAACCTACGCTTTAATAAATATTCGAATACAAAGAACGTAATTTTTATGTTGCATTTGCAAAAATTTACACCAACTCGAACAAAATGAACAGGTTAGAACAAGCAACTAATCGTTTTTACACACAGAAAAGGCACAAAAAAAACCCTCAAGGTAAAAACCTTGAGGGCATATTTTTACACGAAATCTTTTCGTGGTAACGGGTTTTTGAATTTACATCATGCCGCCCATGCCACCGCCGCCCATTGGAGGCATTGGAGCACCACCTTCTTCAGGTTCGTCTGCTAAAACAACTTCAGTAGTTAATAACATCGCTGCGATAGAAGCTGCATTTTCTAATGCTACACGAGAAACTTTAGTTGGATCGATAACACCAGCACCGATTAAGTTTTCGTAAACATCAGTACGGGCATTGTAACCGTAATCTGCTGTACCTTCTTTAACTTTTTGCACTACGATAGAACCTTCGATACCTGCGTTTTCGCAAATTTGACGTAATGGCTCTTCGATAGCACGACGAATGATTTGAATACCTGTATTCTCATCTTCGTTAGCACCTTTTAAATCAGCAATTGAAGCAACTGCACGGATGAAAGCAACACCACCACCTGCAACAATACCTTCTTCTACAGCTGCACGAGTTGCATGTAAAGCATCATCAACACGGTCTTTTTTCTCTTTCATTTCAACCTCAGAAGCTGCACCAACGTAAAGAACTGCAACACCGCCAGCTAACTTAGCCAAACGCTCTTGTAATTTTTCTTTATCATAATCAGAAGTAGTCGTTTCGATTTGAGCTTTGATTTGGCTAACACGAGATTTAATATCCTCAGAGTTTCCAGCGCCATTGATTACAGTTGTATTGTCTTTATCAACAACAACCTTCTCAGCAGAACCTAAGTAAGTTAAATCAGCATTTTCTAATTTGTAACCTCTTTCTTCTGATACTACGATACCGCCAGTTAAGATTGCAATATCTTCTAACATTGCTTTTCTTCTATCACCAAAACCTGGAGCCTTAACAGCTACAACTTTCAATGAACCACGGATTTTGTTTACAACCAAAGTAGCTAAAGCTTCGCCATCTAAATCTTCAGAAATGATAACCAATGGTTTACCAGTTTGAACAGTTTTTTCTAAAACTGGCAACAATTCTTTCATGTTGCTGATTTTTTTGTCGTAGATTAAAATGTAAGGATTATCTAATTCAGCTTCCATTTTATC
>SEDB01000554.1 GCA_004210715.1 Pedobacter sp. | reverse complement strand
GTAAATACTTTTTGTTGCACTGTCATCCTGAGCTTGTCGAAGGATTCATATTTGCAAGTGCTTTGATAAACTCAGTGTGATAACATTTATTGGCAGTAATATTTACAAAAAGATTGAAATGAAAAGCGGGGCTATCGAAACCGATTCCCCGCTGAAATTGCTTTTCAAATATTTAAAATCTATCTCGCTCCCGGAGGGCAATTATCTTCCTGATAGATATTATCGTAGGTTAATTGATTGCCAACTGCAGCAATAGAGATACCGGTTTTATAAATTTCTGGATATTGGAACATCAAATTTAGGGTTGATGAACCACCACCGCTCCAACCCCAAACAGCTACGCGGTCTTTATCCATAAATGAGTTTGTAGCCAATAATTTTTTAGCAGCCATTGCCTGGTCACGAACGTTGGTTACCCCAATATTTTTGTAAATGCCTTTTCTCCATGCTGCACCTTTTGGAACAGGAGCGCCACGATTATCCATAGAAATATAGATGTAACCATCTTTTGCCATATCGCCTGCATAAAGGAAATTTCTTCCAGCTCCGTAAGTATCTAATGCGGTTGCTGAAGCAGGTTCGCCGTAAACATAAAATACAACCGGATACTTTTTATCCGGGTTGAAATTATCAGGTTTTTTCATCCAGCCATCTAGCTCAATACCATCTTCGGTAGTTACTTTAAAAAATTCTACTTTATTTTTTTGTGCTTCTTGTTTTGATAATTGAGTAGTAATGCTGCCATCCATTGTGAAAGGAGTTCCTGCAGTAAAGTTCATCCACTCTGCCACTGGCCTTACTGTAGAACTATTGTAAGTATGACGGGCAAAAGCTGCATTTGGAGAAATATCGTAACTATGTGTACCTGGAAGTAGGATAGAAGGCGTTACTTGTTCCAGTTTACCTTTTCCATCTAACTTGGTCTTGTACAGATATTTTTGCGTTGCATTTGTTGGCGATGCCATAAAATAAACGTAATTGCTTTTATCATCAATCAGTTTTATATCAATTGCATCATAATTTCCTTTGGTAACCAAGGTTTGCTTTTTGCCATCGCGACTGATTCTGTATAAGTGATTCCATCCATCTTTATCAGACGTGATGGTAAATTCCTGATTGTTATTTAACCACTTCCATTCATCTTGCGCATCAATCCAGGCTTTAGCTTTTTCAGTGTAAATTGCTTTTGCGTTGCCACTTGCTGCATCACAGATAAACACAATACTTTCATTTTGCTCACGATTTAATTGTTGTAAAATAACTTCGTTGCTATTGGGAACCCACTGCATACGTGGAATGTAATGTTGAATATTATCGCCAGGAACATTTAACCAATTGGTTTTAGCCGTTGCAATATCAACCACACCAACTTTACAAGCCGTACTTTCTACATACAAATTGTGTTTGCTTACATAGGCTACTTTACTGCCATCAGGCGATAATTTTGCAAACATCAAAGAAGAAGCTGGTTTGTCTTTACCTATTTGAGTGATTTTGTTTGCCGCTAAATCTGCCAGCCAATAATCGCCACGTGTATCGTAACGCCAAACTTTTTTGCTGTTGGTGTAAATTAAAGCTTTTGTTCCATCAGCAGATAATTGAAAACTGCGAACTGCGATTGGAGCGTCCTTTCCGGAAGGAGTTAATAATGCCCGTGAAATAACAATTTTCTTGTCATTTTTAGGAAGTGTAACGGACACAATTTCTCCACTTGATATTTGATAGTAAGAGTTGCCATCCTTAGCCCAGTTTATGCCTTGGGCTTTTACATCTACTAATGCAAATAAGATTAAGCAAGTGGTTGATAGTTTGAAGAGTAAGTTTTTAATCATATAAGTTAGGTCATAAAAAAAGCTTTTTAACTTTTGGGCTAATTTAAATAAAAAGCCGGCAGTTAAAAAGCCTTATATTAACTGAAAGTGGTTAATTATTCACCACCACCTTGCATTTTCATTAAGTCATCCATGGTAACCACTTCATAGCCAGCAGGAACATCTTTAGAAATTACACCAACTTTACCTTCTGCAATAGATTTTAAAGTAGTAGTGGTTTCAATGCCACGTTGAACGATTGTATATTTTACTGGGAAAGCGCCTAAACCTGGGAAATAGTTTTGAGAACCTACATTTGGTAATTCAATATCTTTAGTCGCCCAAAGTTCGTGAGAAGCACCTTTGTCATCTTTAAAAGTATATTTTTCAGCGCTGTAACCCGCAACAGTTTGTTTTTCGCCTGTAGCTTTGAAATCAGAAAATTTAGCCATGCCACCCATTGCTTTCTCCACATCTTCTTTAGATTGTTTTACCGCGAATTGTTTTTGGGCAACAGGTACATCGATCAACAATAAGCCAGTTTTTTCATTATTGTCTGATACAATACCAATTAAAGCAGGACCTTGTTCCATTTCGATTTTTGTTAAACCGTTATTAAACTTAACTTTCATTTCAGCAGGTGGTTCCTGGCCGCCCATTGCAGCTTTCTGATCATCAGTTAATTTATATTCCAATCCGTAAGTGATTGTTCCTTCAGCAATTTTCTTTTGTGCATGAACAATTACTGCACTACTGACTAAGATTAAAGCGACAACGCTAGTTTTGATAGATTTTAACATGTTTTTATTTAAGTTTAGTTATTTACCAATTAATTTTTTCTTTATTTAAGA
>SEDB01000114.1 GCA_004210715.1 Pedobacter sp. | reverse complement strand
CTACTGATTAAAAGCTCATCGAAAGATGGGCTTTTTTTTTTGTTTCATCAAAGATGCTTCACGACCGCCATGATATTTAATTAAATATCTCGTTAGTCGCTTGTGTTAAAACATAGATCGAACCTCGCTGTTTCACAGCTACTAGTTCTCACACATTTTCTCAGTTCGCAGGCTGTGAGCAAATCATAATGCTAAATCGCTTCTATTTTAATGATATAGTGACTATATGTTACCAATAACTGATAACCCTATGATCAATGTGAATATAGCCATTACTTAATCTGAGCGTATCAGCAACGCTATTATTTTTGTGATCGAGTGTTCGAGTTAACGAACTATAATTAGTTTTCGTCTTGGGATATAATCCTTCCTCCGAGATCCTACGCCCAAATTTATCAAATTTACTCAGATACATACTTGTGGTGTCTCCATTGCCGGATTGCACGAGAGTTAAAATCATATTGCGGGGAAGTCGGGTTTTAGTTATAATACTCCTTTTGTTATTACTTGGATCAAATGAAGTTGTTACTTGCTTGTTTTTAAGAGGGTATTGATAAAATGACTTTTCAAATAAGTTACCATGACTATATGCAATTTCCTGTTTTAGTTTGCCGTTTTTATAATAGCTAAACTCTTTAATATCATTTGCTTTACTGCCACGCCACCATCGTGATTCATTAATAATGTTTCCTTTAGAATTATAGCTCTTTCCGGTTATTCCTATCAAAGAATCTTTATTAACGAGGAAACTTATTTTAACCACCCTGTCTTGGTTATCATATTGATACTCTCGAATTGAGGTATTGTTGCCTACTGAAGTTGCTCTAATTAAATTTCCTCTAATATCAAACTCATCTACAGATTTAATCGGAGATTCTACAACCTTTCCTGTTCCATAATAGCTTGAAGTAATAATTTTTTTAGGTTTGCCCAAATAAACCTCCTTTCCAGGAATAAGTTCAATAGGTTTGCAAGATATTAATAAAAGTATCAAAGAAAATAAGGATAAAATGTACTTCATAGAGGTTAGTTTGCTTTAAATATACGTAATGATTGTTAAACATATCATTACGTATATGTACAAGTTAAAAAGCATTGATTGTATCTGCCTATCGTTAGTTACTTCGTCTTACACTCCCAAGTAATTATCTTGGATTATACGTCAGTTAGTTCCAGATGTACACAGCTTGATACTACTTACTTTAAATAATGGTTTTAAAAAATAGGATGCGTAATAGTGATATGATCCAGATTTTGTTATGGGATTGAATTGGTAATTACCCCTCGTAAAGATAGAGTAACATTTCCTATCGCTTTATGAGGGTACAAGTTTTAAAATACATTAGATAATCGAATATCTAAAATTCAAACCTACCCCTTAAATAAAAGAATTAATCAATTTTTTGGATACTGGTAGACAAATCTCAAAATCAATCAGCCCATTACGGTTTCCCGTACTTTCTACCTATAGTAATAGATTACATTTACAAAATGTAACTTATCGCCCAGGCTAATTTTTAAAGTTATTGAAAGATAGCTCTCGTAAAAGTAAAAGAACAAATGCTACTATTTCTATAAGGGCTACCATCTGAATAGATACCATTGAAATATCCAGAATTAAACACCTCCCCTTAAACATACAAATTGATTATTTTTTTGGATACGCAGTTTTCAATGAAATTTAATATATTGCTAAACTTAATTAATTATCATTCTTACCTCAATTTTTCTAATCAGAAACTATTTCATGGAATTCGTCAGTTCGTACAAAGCACAATTTGAAAAAATTCATTTGGCAATTGAATTATCAAAAGACTCCATCTACAAAGGAATTCAATTATACTTTTCACCAGTATCCCAAAGTGAAATTTTATTCATCGGAATAAACCCTGGATCTGGTTATTTCAACTATAACGATAGAATTGTTAAAAGACTAAGCCCGCTGAAATCATTTGAATACAACAAACAAAAGTATATGCTTGCTGCTCAAACCAAACAAATGTTTAAAGAAATTGGGATGAGCAGTTTTTCTAATTCAGTAAAGATAAACCACTTCCCTTTTGCTACAGAAAATGAAAAAGATCTTTACAAGCTGCTGAATAGATATGATAAAATACATAAAATATATTACTTATCAAAACAATATGTGTGTGAGAGTATTGATTTCGTTAATCCGAAGTTGATTATTTGTGAAGGTAAATCTTCTTTTGATAGATTAAAAATAATGTGGAATGTTGATCCAATAGAATACAATGCTGATACTTTTGTTATGAAAAAAGGCGAAATGGTTGCAATAGGTTACAGGAGAATTATGAGTCATATAAAAGCAAAGAAAGAAGTTCAAGCGAAAATAAAACAATACCATTTAAAAAGTTAGATTATTAATTGCTAAAAATTAGCTCAAGGATCAGAGAGAATGTGTAAAACATATAACATGATCGGTTCACTTTCAACTTTAAAATCACATTTAAAGGAGAACAATATTCATGATTTCAAATCTCTAAAAGAAGTCATGACTTTTCAAAGTTCATACCCCACTATCCGAAAGCAATTAATTTCAACCCATGAGAAACTCATTGAAGATGAGAAAAATTCGCTTAGCAACGATTTGCAGCATTTAGTTACAACTATCGAAATAGAAAAAAGACAGGCTGAGCAAAGACTAACCGCCGAGATTGACAACCTTAAACAACAAATTACAGATTCAACAAATAAAGAACCAGCCAACCTATATCCTAAACTTAAAAAGAACCTTATAGCTTGGAATAATAAAAGAAAACTCCAAAACAAAGAAAGAGACTTTGACATAGAGGTAATTAAATCAGTTAAAAACCTCATTGAAATTCAACAAGTCAAAAGCAAACGTTTCGATTTTATAACTACCCAATTTAAAACTGCTGTTGAAGAAAGCGCAAAAAATGACTTAACTGAAATTGACAGAAAGAAATCAGTGATTGATGAATCAAGCAATTATATTTATGGCGCATTGGGTGAACAAAAAGTTGTTAAGGCTTTAGAAAATCTTTCAGATGATTACTATTTAATTAACGATTTTTGTGCTTCATTCTCACCAGCAATTTATAATAGTCGGGATAATAACTATACAAAATCAATTCAAGTTGACCATTTGCTTGTCACACCATCAGGCATTTTCCTTATAGAAACAAAAAATTGGAGTGAAAAATCATTACTTAATTTAAGTTTGCGTTCGCCGGTTGAACAAATCAAAAGGTATAGCTTTGTTCTATTTAAAATGCTCAACAATGAGGTTAGTACTTTTAATCTTGATTTGGGAAAACATCATTGGGGTGAAAAGAAAATTCTAATTAAAAATCTTATCGTTTTAACTAATTCCAAACCCAAAGAAGAGTTTCAATATGTTAAGATTTTAACATCAAGTGAGCTGCTTAGTTATATCAAATACTTTAAACCAATATTTTCCAAAGAGGAGACAAAACGAATTGCTGACTTCTTAATAGGAAACTTATAATTTTAATATTATAATAAGTAGGCTGCTTAACCAAAGCTATTCCAAAAGCTACTACGCCCCATCTAGCGCCTGCCTAACGCTTCCAAATATTACAACCATCGACCGCGGGTTACTTTATTTTTTACTAACCCAATTAAAAGCGGTGATAATATTAGCAAAACAATAGTAAAAAAGGCAATAATTTTTGCTATTAGGCTATTTAGAAATTCAGAATTCATGTATTTAGTACAAATTGATAAATATCTCTTTTTATAAAAAAATACGATATAAATACCAAATAAACATAATAATGATTGGAGAGTGGTACTGGTTTTGGAGCCTCCACGAACCAAAAAGGCTGGATCAATAATCCAATAAGTGATTATTTTTAAATCAAAAACAAGGCTAAATAACGCTAATCCAAATATCAATCCTACTGCAAATGGAGGATTATCATTTTTATAGGCTCCATTTTTGAAATAACTATTATATATAATGAAAAAAAATTTATCAATCATTTGTTTCCGAGAACTGCTGTTTAATTAATTAACGATTCCACCTAGCACAATCGTCCCGTGATTTGATCAGTGAAGTTAGCCTGGGAGGAAAGGTTAATGGGCGTAAAAATAATGGTTAATATTGATTTCTTCCGGTAAACTGGAGACACTTGCTCAAAACTCCATAACGAACAATCAAAACATATTCAGCATGACGATGTATATTTGATTAATACGCTAAGGTTGGTAGCTCCACCTACCATAAACCAAGGTTAACATATCCCAATGTATTGAGATCAACAAAAATTCAATTACGGTTACGAGGCAATAAACAACAAAATCTTGAGGTATCCAATTTTCTAATTTGCTAAGTATATACGGTCTCGTTTTTTTGGCCTATTTTCCATTGCTACTCCAACCAACACCTTCAGAAAGGTAATACTTTAAAGCCATAAAAATGGTCTTAACCATAAGCTGCAGCGAAAAATGCTTATATTGCGGCACTAATCAAAATGGCAGCAGTACAACATCCCAAACTTCGTAAAGCACTTAATTTTTTGTTAAAAAAAGAATGTGTCATTGCTATTTATCTTGTACTTGCAATTGCTGCGAGCTTTAAACAATATCAAAATCACTCCTATAATAACTACCTGATTTTTAAACATGTTTATTGGCACACAGTAGAGTTACAAAACCTATTCAACAATTATCCAGAATATGGCGACAGTAATCATTATGGTCCCGTATTTTCTATATTTATTGCGCCTTTTGCTTTGCTTCCTGATGGGCTTGGCATGTTTTTATGGAATATAGCCAATGTTGCAATGCTTCTTTGGGGAATTTATAGCTTGCCGATTTCGCACAATAAACGAACCATAATCGCCTGGATTTGTGCGCACGAAACCTTAACGGCATTATTCAGTTTCCAGTTCAACATTGCATTAACAGGATTAATTTTGCTGAGTTTTTCTTATTTAGTTAAACAAAAGGAAATTCAATCAGCCTTTTTTATCGCAATCGGCACATTAATTAAATTATATGGAATAGTGGGTTTGGCTTTCTTTTTCTTTACCAAAAACAAGTTTAAATTTATTGTTGCTGGGTTAGTTGCTTTTAGCATCTTGTTTGTTTTACCAATGCTATTATCTTCTCCAGATTTTGTAATACAATCCTATGCAGATTGGTACCATTCATTGGTACATAAAAATTCAACAAATGCATCACTAACATCTTTCCAGGACATTTCGATTATGGGGATGACCAGACGAATAACTGGAAATATTGAAATTTCAAACACACCATTTTTATTGGGAGGACTGATCCTTTTTGGCCTTCCCTATTTAAGAGTTAACCAATTCAAACATTTGGCATTTCGCCTGATGTTATTAGCCTCAACATTAATTTTTACGGTAATTTTTAGCAGTGGCTCTGAATCTCCAACTTATGTCATCGCTTTTGCTGGTGTTGCCATTTGGTTTACATTACAACAAAACCCTAAAAATAAATGGGCCATTGCATTATTTATTTTTACATTTGTATTAACAAGCTTATCGCCAACCGATATATTTCCTCGTTCGGTAAAAGAATTTATTCGCCTATATTCGCTCAAAGCCCTACCTTGCATTATGGTTTGGCTGACCATAATTTACCAAATGCTGAAAGAAGATTTTGAATCTTATTTGATTGCCGATAAATGAATAAATTAGTTTCTATAGTCATCCCAGCTTACAATGAGGCTGATAATATTTTCGTCATTTCTGAAAGTATTAAAAAAGTTTTTTCTACCATCAATTACCGTTATGAAATCATTTTAGTAGATGACGGAAGTGCTGACCATACACTGGAAAAAATCAAGGAATACGCAGCTACAGCTCAAAATATATTCTTTTTGGAGTTTAGCAAAAACTTTGGGCATCAGCTTGCTGTAAAAGCCGGAATGGATCATGCCTTTGGCGATTGCGTAATTTCGATGGACTGTGACATGCAGCATCCACCAGAGTTGATTCCTGAAATGTTAAAAAAATGGGAAGAAGGTTTTGAAGTTGTTTATACTATTCGTGAAGAGGATAAAAACTTATCAAAAGGGAAACGCGGCTCATCAAATCTATTTTACAAAACACTCAATTGGCTGTCAGATATCGATCTTGAACCCGGTGCAGCGGATTTTCGGTTATTGGATCAAAAAGTGGTTAATGTTTTCAGGAATTTCCAGGAAAATGAGCCATTTTTAAGAGGATTGGTAAAATGGTTGGGGTTCAAACAGTATGCCATTAAATACAATCCAGCAGCACGCTTTTCGGGCAAAAGCAAATACACCTTAAAAAAAATGTTCCGGTTAGCCCTTCATGGCGTTACCTCATTCAGCATTAAACCCCTATACTCCGCAGTATATTTAGGCTTTATCCTTTCATTTGCCTCAGTATTGTATGTTCCATATATTATTTATGCTTTTGCAAACAATGTAGAGGTTTCAGGCTGGGCTTCAGTCATCATGACCATTGTTTTCTTTGGTGGTTTACAATTGATTATTTTGGGGATCATTGGCATTTATGTGGGTAAAATGTTTATGCAGTCCAAAAATCGCCCAAATTATATTATCCGTTCAACCAACATTCCTCATAAATAATGGTCCTTTTAAGTTTTGATATCGAAGAATTCGATATGCCTTTTGAATATGGCAAGGATATTTCATTTGCAGATCAAATCTCTATTTCTAGAGCAGGTACCATTGCCATTTTAGATTTATTAGATAAGCATCAGGTTAAAGCGACCTTTTTTTGCACAGTAACTTTCGCAGAAAACGTTCCTGATCTGATTAAGAGAATTACAGAAACCGGTCATGAACTGGCTTCTCATGGTTATTATCATTCTGATTTCAAACCTGAGCACCTGCTTCAATCTAAATTAAAATTAGAAGAACTTTCTGGAAAAGAAATTACAGGTTATCGAATGGCTCGAATGATGCCAGTTGATGAAAAGGAAATTGAAAAAGCAGGATATACTTACAACACATCAATTAATCCAACCTATCTACCTGGTCGCTATAATAATTTTCATATTTCGAGAACATTCTTTAAAAAGGAAAACGTTTTGCAAATTCCTGCTTCTGTAAGTCCAGTAGTAAGGTTTCCACTTTTTTGGCTTTCATTTCACAACTTGCCTTTAAGTATTTACAAAGTATTAACCAGCTGGACTTATAAAAAAGACCATTACCTGAATATTTATTTTCATCCCTGGGAATTTACCAATCTGGAAGATTTTGAAAGATTTGGCTTTCCGGGTTACGTACGTAAAAACACGGGCGATAAAATGATTCAAAGAATGGACAATTTCATTGCTTGGTTGAAGATGAAAAAATACCCTTTCGGTACTTTT
>SEDB01000553.1 GCA_004210715.1 Pedobacter sp. | reverse complement strand
AAATAAATTTAGAATGAAACGTTAACGCCCAATGTGGTAATTACCGGAATTGGATAAGCATTCCCCGGATTTTCCGGATCTGTAGCCGTGTAACTTTTGCTTTTTATCGTTAATAGATTACTTGCCTGAACGAAAACCCTTGCCCTTTGCACCTTAAGTTTTTTCAGTGCGTTTTGAAGATTATAACCCAACTGGATATTTCTTAGCTTTAGGTAGGATCCATCTTCAACAAAATAAGTTGAAAATCGGCCCTCGTTGTTCCGATCAACAAGGGTTAAGGCTGGAATATTCGACCCTGAATTTTGTGGCGTGAACGCATCTAAAGTACGAACACCAAAGTTTGCGCCCGGTGCAATGGACGAGAAATCAGTTAAATATTTGTAGCCATTGTTCACATCTGCTCCTTGAACACCCTGCAGAAAAAACGACAGATCGAAGTTTTTATAGCTGATAGACGTATTTAATCCGTAGATAAAATCTGGCGCATTATTCCCTATGTAATCCCGATCTAAAGGATCCAGTAATATTGATGTTCCAATCTTTACCAACTTGCTTGTTCCACGAAAGGATGAACTCAAATCCTGTGTTTTTCATCGAGGCACCATTAGCAAACCGGGCTCCGCCTTCTCCAATTACCGCCAAATACGCTGGACGAATCAGGATATCAGATGTTTTTTTAATAAAATAATCCATCGAACCAGTTAATTCTCCATTGAATAATCCAAAATCCAATCCGAAATTATGCTGGGCAGTCGCTTCCCATTTCAAGGTATTGTTCCCTTGTTGAATCAATGAAAAACCTGATGGAAGCTGTCCTGATCCTGAACCAACAATATCGTAAGCAGTACCTGCATCGAAATTACCATTGATGCTGGTACCATAAACTGCTGAGTAAAGTGTATAAGTTGCATTATTCGCAATTTCCTGATTTCCGTTTTTACCCCATCCGTAACGAAGTTTCAAATCAGAGAAAAATGGAAGCGATTTTTTTATAAAATCTTCTTCACTCAAACGCCATCCCAATGAAAATGCAGGAAAATATCCAAATTGATTTTCCTTACCAAATCTGGATGAACCATCACGGCGTATGGTGGCCGATAATAAATATCGATCATTATAAGTGTAATTTGCCTTTGCGAAATAAGATAATAAAGCGCTACTGGTTCCGTTGCCAGCATTGTCTTTATTGGTTGAGCCGGCATTTAGATAGGCATAGTCTGTATTTTCCAGCGCTAGGCCTTGTCTGCTGGCGCCAAAGCCCTGATAAATGGTATTGATTTGCTCCTGACCCAACAAAAAATCTGCCTGATGTTTGCCCTCTTTAATCGCATAGGTTAATGTGTTTTGCCAAATGCGGTTTCCATCATAATTGCTATTGGTATTTACAGCATTCGAAGGATCGGATAAAAATCCGGACACGTAAGATTTACGAAGCGTTCTTGCGTAGTTTCCATTGTAATCAATGGCATAACTCGTTCTGAAATTCAGTTTCGGAATAATCTCGAAATCTGCATACACATTTCCAAACACACGCCAAAAGTTATTGTAATTCTGCTTGTTATCTTGGATTAATCTTACCGGGTTCTGTCGATCGGCCATGCCCGCTGCAGGCCCACCCCAACCACCACTTACCGTATTTACAGGAACAATAGAGAAAACAATTTGCGATAGGCCTGTAACATCGCCGGTTGGAATCAGTACATCTTTCATGTAAGTTCCCGAAAAATTCTCGCCGATTCTCAATTTCCCATTAAGAAAACTGTAATCAGAATTCAATCGGCCAGTAAGTTTTTTATCTCTTGTCTCTTTAATGATCCCTTTGTTATCGTAGTAACTTACCGAAAAAAGGCTGTTTCCTTTTTCGTTACCATTTGCCATAGATATATTGTAAGATTGAAGCAAAGAGGTTTGTGAAATTTCATCATACCAGTTGGTATTTGCCGAACGCATGGTTTTTGCGGCATCAATAAATTCAGGAATAACCACCCGCCCCAATATAGGATTATCAAAATCGCCATTCCATTCATATTGATAAATCTGATTGGCATTTGGATTCGCCCGATCATTAAC
>SEDB01000552.1 GCA_004210715.1 Pedobacter sp. | reverse complement strand
GCCTTCCATTTGCTCTTTTAATTGAGCAAGAACGCTAAGATCACCTAATGTAGATTTCTCTACAGAATCTTTCACTTTTTTAACTGCACTTACAGAAGCTTTAGCTTCTTTCTTTTTAGCATTTCTTTCTTCAGCAGCAACTTCAGCTTTAGCCTCTTCCCAGATGCGGGCGTGAGATACAACGATACGTTTAGCATCTTTGTTAAACTCAATGATTTTGAAATCATTAGTTTCTTCAGCTTTGATTACAGAACCGTCTTCTTTAGCCATGTGTTTAGTTGGTACGAAACCTTCTACACCGTATGGTAAAGCAATAACAGCACCTTTATCAGTTACTTTAACTACTGTACCTGTATGAACTGAATCAAGGGTAAAGATAGTTTCGAAAGTATCCCAAGGATTTTCTTCTAATTGTTTGTGACCTAGAGATAATTTGCGGTTTTCAACATCAAGTTCTAAAACTACAACATCTAATGTATCACCAACTTTAGTGAATTCGTTAGGGTGGTTAACTTTTTTGCTCCAAGATAAGTCAGAAATGTGGATTAATCCGTCAATTCCTTCTTCAATTTCAACAAATACACCGAAGTTAGTCATGTTTTTAACAACAGCTTTGTGTTTGCTTCCAATTGGATATCTTTCAGCAACATTACCCCAAGGATCTTGAGTTAATTGTTTAATACCTAAGCTCATTTTGCGCTCATCTCTATCTAAAGTTAAAACTTCAGCTTCGATTTCATCGCCAACTTTCAAGAATTCTTGAGGTGAACGTAAGTTTTGTGACCAGCTCATTTCTGAAACGTGGATTAAACCTTCAACACCTGGAATGATTTCTAAGAAAGCACCGTAATCAGCAACAGTAACAATTTTACCTTTAACTTTAGAACCAACAGCTAAGTTAGCATCTAAATTTTCCCAAGGGTGAGGAGTTAATTGTTTTAAACCTAAAGCGATACGTTTTTTCTCATCATCAAAGTCTAAAACAACAACGTTGATTTTTTCGTCTAATGATAATACCTCTTTTGGATGCTCTATGCGGCCCCAAGAAATATCAGTAATGTGAAGTAGACCATCAACACCACCTAAATCGATGAACACACCGAAATCAGTAATGTTTTTAACAGTACCTTCTAATACTTGACCTTTTTCTAATTTAGAAACGATTTCAACTTTTTGGCTTTCTAAATCGTCTTCAATTAAGATTTTGTGTGAAACTACAACGTTTTTAAATTCGTGGTTGATTTTTACAACTTTGAATTCCATTGTTTTACCAACGTAAACATCGTAATCACGGATAGGTTTAATGTCGATTTGTGATCCTGGTAAGAATGCTTCTACACCCATGATGTCAACAATTAAACCACCTTTAGTACGGCTTTTCACGAAACCATTGATAATGGTGTCATTGTCAAGCGCAGCGTTGATGGTTTCCCAAGAACGTTGTGTTTTTGCTCTCTTGCGAGATAAAATCAACTGACCATTCGCATCTTCTGGAGCTTCTACGAAAACATCCACTGAATCGCCAATTTTCAAATCAGGTGTATCTCTAAACTC
>SEDB01000551.1 GCA_004210715.1 Pedobacter sp. | reverse complement strand
AACTCGGTGGGCAGTTATTTAAATTTCTAATGTAAATGATTGATTTTTCCAGATTGGAATCGCTTGCTGCATTCATGATCATCAAAGTTAAGCACTTAATTTTTTAACAGTTGGATAATTCGGCAATTATGGAGGACTATTCGGAAACTTTATAAATCTGGTTAGTTATTTATGACTTTTCAAGGATGAAATTTCCAGATTGTCCCACAATAGTGGCTGAAAGTATAACCAAATGCATCGTTGTCAAATCTACCTTTGACTAACTAATTAATCATTGGGAATGGAAATTAAGACATTAATGGAAGAGGTGGAAAAGGATAAAACGATATTGAATACGATAGATAATCAGCAGCTGGTGTGGAGTTTAAAAAGTAATTTGAACCAGATTATTGAAGAGAATTTAAATCTGTCTAAAAGCCTGGAGCTTGAGCAAATCATTCCGCTCATCTATCAGATTCAGCAGGCCAATCATATTTTTATTACTGCGGCTGGACGTTCAGGTTTTGCAATGCGATCAGCTGCCATGCGCTTAATGCATTTGGGCTTTAGCGTATATTATGTTGGCGATACCACTACACCAGCCATCGGCAAGGGAGATTTATTGATAGCCGCATCAGGATCTGGTACTACTGAAACGATTATCAGGTCGGCAGAAAAATCAATTAAAGCAGGGGCGAAGCTGGTTGGAATAACCACAAACGCGACATCAAAATTGGCTCAACTGGCCACACACACTGTAATTATTCCTGCAGCAGAAAAACAAGATCATAGCAAGAAAATTTCCAATCAATATGCGGGCAGTCTTTTTGAGCAATTTCTTTTATTGCTTAATGATGCCATTTTCCAATCGTTATGGAAGTTAAGCGAAAAGCCGGCAGAAGTGCTTTGGGAGAAACATTCCAATTTAGAATAACATCATATTTTTCATTTATATAAAAACAAATTATGGCAAAATTACAAGTAGCAATCGATTTATTAACAACAGAAGAAGCATTGGCTTTAGCGGCCAAAGTTGCACCATATGTCGACATTATAGAATTAGGAACACCTTTAATTAAGAATATCGGATCAAGCGTAATCACTGCGATGAAAAATGCACATCCAGATAAATTGGTTTTTGCTGATTTAAAAACTGCTGATGCAGGAGAGTTGGAAGCTGATATCGCTTTCAAAGCTGGAGCTGATTTAGTGACAGTTATGGGCGCTGCTGGAAATGCAACTATTATTGGGGCCGTTAAAGCTGCAAAAGCTCATGGTAAAGGAGTAGTTGTAGATACCATCGGCTATCCTGATCGTGTAAAAAGAGCACAGGAAGTAACTGAATTGGGCGTTGAATTTGTGGAATTACACGCTGGTTTAGATGAGCAGTGGACAGCCGGTTATTCTATTCAAGTTCTAATTGACGAAGCTGCAAGAGTAGGTGTTCCGGTTTCAATCGCTGGTGGTGTAAATATTGATAATGTAACAGCAGTAGTTAAAGCTGGTGTTAAGGTTGTAGTTGCAGGTGCTGCAATTTATGGTGCTGAAGATCCGGCAGCAGCAGCAAAAGCACTTCGTGA
>SEDB01000113.1 GCA_004210715.1 Pedobacter sp. | reverse complement strand
ATAGCGGTTCCACCTATACGAAACTATCAAGGGGAGTGGCTTGAAAAAGGCACCGGCGTCTTTAACGCGAATTTACAAGGGATACAATTACGGCTACCTGGCTATGGGGATAATGGACCTACATTAGAAATCTATCAGTATTCAGAAATGATTAATGCTGAAAGACACTTAGCCAATCAAAAAGGATTTGGACATATCGCATTTAAGGTAGAGGATATTGCAGGGGTTTTAGCAATAGCCTTAAAGAATGGAGCATCGAAAATTGGAGAGCTAAGCGAACATCATTTTGATAATACCGGTGTATTTAGGTTTATTTACATCTCAGACCCGGACGGGAATATAATAGAACTCCTAAACTGGAGTTGATATTAATTTCGCAAACTTAGAAATTTGAAATCGAACGGTTTGTTGGTTAGAAATTTATCTCCTATATTTAACTGACGTTTGAAGTCTTTCGGTAAAATTCTGACAGTTATGCCTTTGAAACTCAAATCCTATTAAGAATAAAAACCAGTTTCTCCTTGGAATAAAGCTGGTTTTTTCATAATTCTAAAATAGAAATCAAGGGTAAAAAGTCTGACAAAAGTCTGCCAAATACCCCCTAAAAGTAGCGAAATGAGAAAAGTAAAACCCCTCTCAGGGTACCAAAAAGGCATCTATGGAGAAATCTTAAGCAAATTTTTCAATCCGATATTCTCTACATAATAAATTCTGTCAAAGAATTATTTAGAACGTATTTCTACCCTGGCATAAGCTAAATGTATAATTGAAATTTTTAAGATTTATAAAACATTTGACGCAACAGATAAGAAACACTTTGTCAAATTTTTTCCACCGGTAAATATCGATTATTCAACAGGCGACCTAACTATCAAGCTTCCATATGGACTGTCAAAGATACTTAGGTACAAATCTTAAATCGCTTATAATATGAATTCTATCGAAAGAAAAATCTCTGTCAAAAAAGCTATTTCACCTTTGGCAAAGAATAATGTAAAAGTTAATAAAGAGGAAGCCGGCATTATATTGAATTTCCTGCACTAATAGCGGAGAATAATCTCAGGGAGGCACAACCATAAAGTCGTTTAAACCATAAGAGAAAGTCGAACAAGATAAAATCCACCTAGGGGGATTTGAGATGCAGCTTTTTAGACCAATTTGGATAAGGTCTAAACAGTTTTTGTTACGATTGTAGAATACCAATTGGTCAGGTTATAAAAATTCGATCTACAGGGTTTTATTTTTAAAAAAAAGGAAACAACCATAATGCGATGCTTCCTTATGTAGGGTCAATCCGCGGAAGTTCGAACTTTTATGAGCATTGTGAAGCTATCGTGAATTTTGAAAAAGTACTGGAAAACAAGGTAGCGGGACAATACAGAAAAAAATGGGTAAATAATTGAGGAACTTATCTTCACTGGATAAACCGGAACCGGTTGATCCCTTCTAACCAAAAAAATTTTTCTCATAACGACTTGTTTATTAATATACTTACAAATAATTAAAGATTGGCAAAATGGGGTCAAATAAGTTGTTCTGTCCATATTGGTCGGTTTTTTTTAATTTGTCTAAATCGATATTATGCAGAAAAATTATTTTATATGATCAATATATCGTAATATTGCGATATAAATTTATGGGAGTTACAAAAACAGAAATATTCACGCAGGAGCAGAATCGGCTATCCATGCTTTTAAAGGCAATTGCCCATCCTGCACGAATTGCGATATTGCAGCAGATTATTTCGGCAAATGCCTGCATCTGCGGAGATCTTGTGGAAGAGCTTGGCCTTGCTCAGGCGACGATTTCTCAGCATTTGAAAGAACTTAAGCAGGCTGGAATCATTCAGGGAACAGTCGATGGGGTGAAAGTTTGCTATTGTATAGAGCCTGAAACGTGGAAGGTTTTGCAAAAGCTTTTTGGGGACTTTATGGGTTCCTATGTTGATATAGGGCATTGTTGCTAAGCCCTTTTTTTTGAGTAAATCAATCGTAAAATTACGATACATAAATAGAGATAACATGAAACTATCAGAAATCAAAACCATTTTGGCAACAGCTCAAGCGGTTAACTTCCGGTTAGAAAACGGAGAATCAGTACCGGAACATTTCCATGTGACCGAGGTTGGGATCATCACCAAAGACTTTATCGACTGTGGAGGTAAGGTGCGCCATGAGAAGGTGGCAAACTTTCAGTTATGGGATGCAGATGACTATGCGCACCGCCTGAAAGCGGCAAACTATTGAATATCATTGCTCTTTCGGAAAGGGTTCTGGGTATGGAAGACCTGGAGATAGAAGTGGAATATCAGTCTGTAACGATCGGTAAATATGATCTTGGCTTTGATGGAACAAACTTTATTTTGCTGGCCAAACAGACTGCTTGCCTAGCGAAGGAAGCCTGTGGGGTTGAAGATTCGCCAAAAAAAGAGTTGCTTAATCTGGCAGGAGCGGCAAAGGGTTGTGTACCTGGCGGTGGTTGCTGTTAACATTTAATACTAAAAGGATATGAAAAAAATATTAGTGCTCTGCACAGGAAACAGTTGTAGAAGCCAGATCGCAGAAGGCTATTTAAGATATTTTGCAGGAGATAAAGCGGAAGTATACAGTGCGGGAATTGAAACCCACGGGGTTAATCCAAAGGCTATTGAGGTTATGAAAAGGGATGGGATTGACATTTCCGGACATACTTCTAACAACATTGCTGTGTACATGGATATCGATTTTGACTATTTAATCACTGTTTGCGATAATGCAAAGGAAAGCTGCCCTTATTTTCCGAGTCATGCAATCAAATTACACCATAACTTTCCTGATCCTGCTAAAGCTACCGGAACAGAGGAGCAGGTGATGGAAGCTTTCCGTGAAGTGAGGGAAATGATCAGGAAGTATACGCAGAACTTTGTTAACGAAAACCTAAAGCGCTAAGATGTCTGCGAACAACTGTGCACCCGCCACTGGTCGCAAAAAACTGGGTTTTTTTGATCGTTACCTTACACTTTGGATATTCCTGGCGATGGCTATTGGAGTAGGTATAGGCTATTTTATTCCTTCTTCACCGAATTTGATCAATTCCTTTTCAAGCGGAACCACGAACATACCGCTGGCCATTGGACTGATACTGATGATGTATCCGCCACTTGCAAAAGTAAGATATGAAACGATGGGTGAGGTGTTCAAGGATACGAAAGTGCTGACGGTTTCACTGGTAATGAACTGGATCATCGGCCCGCTTCTCATGTTCTTTTTAGCAATAACTTTTCTTAGGGATTATCCCGAATACATGGTTGGTGTTATTTTAATTGGACTTGCCCGTTGTATTGCAATGGTTGTGGTGTGGAATGAATTAGCAGAGGGGAACCGCGAATACGCTGCAGGTCTGATCGCTTTGAATAGTATCTTTCAGGTATTCTTATACAGCGTTTTTGCCTATGTTTTCATTACTGTATTGCCGCCGTACTTCGGACTGAAAAGCCTGGAAGTAAATATTACGATAGGTGAAATAGCCAAAAGTGTTGTCATATATCTGGGACTACCTTTTGCAATGGGTATCATCAGCAGATATGCTTTGATCAAAACAAAAGGTGAATATTGGTTTCAAAATACGTTTGTGCCAATGATATCACCGATTACCCTAATCGCCTTGCTTTTCACCATCGTAATTATTTTCAGTCTCAAAGGAAGCCTGATCGTTCAGATACCGATGGATGTAGTCCGTATTGCGATCCCACTTGTTATCTACTTCTCTATCATGTTTGTGATCAGCTTTTTCGCGGGCAAGTATTTCGGTGCAGATTATTCAAGGAGCACATCTATCGCCTTTACAGCCACTGGTAACAACTTTGAACTGGCGATTGCCGTTGCTATTGGAGTATTTGGGATCAACTCTGGTCAGGCATTTGCAGGAGTGATCGGCCCGCTCGTAGAAGTACCGGCATTGATTGCGCTTGTTAACCTCGCGTTCTGGTTTCGCAGGAAATATTATAAATAAAAATCAAGGAGGTTATTTGCCGCGCGTTGCTCTTTCTATTTTATTTCGGAATGAAAATTATGAAGTTTAACAGCTGCCATTTGAAGAACCTGAAAAGAAGCCATTTCAACGCTTTCTATATTTTGGAGATAAAAGATAATAGAGAGATCCTGAAGTTCAGGTTCACCCTGCTGAAGATATATCGCTTCGAAGGCATCATCAATTAAACCTGTTACACCATTGATACTACCTTTGGCTGGATTGGCATCAAGAAGTGTGTAAATAAGTTGCATTCTCGCGATCTGTTTTTCAACGTTCGCTACGGTATCTTCTATTGCATTTCTAAGCACGGTAAACTGCGCTTCTGTCAAAAGCATCGGCAACTTGGTTATCAGATGTAACTTTGCACCATAAATTCTGTCAAGGTGCATTAGAAAGAACCTTTTTAAACGTTCAGACCCAAGGTTTATGTGTTCCCATGAATCAGGGGAATTTGTCTTTTCGTTCATGTTTGAAATTTTCCGAAGATAAGAATTCTTTCACCGTTTCAACAAAATTAAGTATGTCAAAGGGCTTGGCTATAAACCCGTCTGCATCGCACTGGGCGGCAATCTTGCCAAGATTTGCTTCTGCTGAAACCAAGATAACAGGTATTTTCTGACTTTCTTTCAATTGCTTGATTTCACCGCATATTTGACTGCCAGTTTTGATATAACCCTCAATCCTGACATCCAGAAGAATCAGATCGGGCTTCAGGTCAAGCATTTGCTGTACGGGAATACCAGTTGAAAATAGAGATGGCTCAATGCCTTCATCCTGCAATATAATGTCCAGGATATTTAATATATCTTCATCATCATCAATTGCCAGTACACGTTTTTTCATATCTTATTTTAAAGTTTGACAGGATTAGTTCTAGTGCAATAATTCGCTCACTTCTATTCCAAATTTCTCGTAAAATGATGTTTTAAACTTTTTTATATTGGCAAATCCTGCAAGGTGAGCCAAATCGGTTATTGAACAATTCGAATGAGCGGCAATGTTTTCCCAAACAATGTGGAACCTGATTCGGGAAATTAATGCTTTAGGTGTGAGTTGCACCAGCCTTTTTACCTGCCTATATAATTGTCGTTCCGTCATCGCCATTTCACTGCTGAGAAATTCTAAGTTCAGTTTAAATTTTGGAGCCTGATTCCTTATCAAGGACTCAAATTTTCTTAACCAAACACGGTCGGCTGCCGGAATCTGTGTATCCAGTTTTAACCACTTAATGTCATTGTGTTTTTCGTAAACCGAAGGCATTACAAGTGAAACTTCTTCTGAAAAGCGTTTGCGTTGCTCTTCTCCAAGTCGATCCAGTATGGCAGAAAAATGCTCCTGTTCTTCGATTAATCTGGTGGTAGTAATATCTTTTGCAATGGCAAACAGTAACTTGTCTCTTTCAACGAAAACTGACGTCCAGGTAAGCCAGACCGTCCTTCCATCTTTAGTAATATACCGGTTAACATACTCTTTTATAAATTCACCCGCCATTTGTCTTTTCATCCGATCCTTGTCAAGACTTCTATCCTGGGGATGGATAAATTGATCGATTGGAGATGCATAAAGTTCTTCATCACTATATCCGAGTAGCTTGGGAACGGCGGGGTTAATCTTTTTCAGAAAACCTTTATCATCTACAATACACAATAGGTCTGGATACAACTCTAAAAAATAATCTATATCGATATTATTATGGGAAACTTTTTCAGCCATTGTTAGTCTATTTCACTACTCATCAATAATATTGAGCATTAACATCTTTGGAACATTTCATCATTTTAATTGTTTCACAATTGCTACATAATTCGATTTTTGTCGGTTTTAAATAAGAATTGTCAGTTTCTAGGTACTTTTACGGTTCAGATATGATTGTCTTGGAAAGTTTATAACCAATCAATAACGCTTATCATGGTCCATTGTGATGTGATGTATATTGATAATTGAAAAGGTAATCTACTATCTATAATTTCGGCACGATCTATTAATCATTTTTTCAAATTGCTTGGAAGCCTTAGAAAGCTTATAATATTGTTTTAAGGCAAAAACCCCAGTTAAGATCTTCATCATCATAAGATCATCATCATCACCTGTCGTAGCTTTTTTGACTTTGGTGCTTATCTGAATTCTTGAGGACTATATGGTTTTCTGTAGAAATTCCTTGTTATCGTTGATGAAATTTGTGGTTAGCAAAACTAGTCAATAAGTTCCAGGCAAAAAGGATATTTGCTTCGTGGAATCAAGGAGATATCGTAACTTGTTTTGTCCCCATTATGCTGTCCTGCATTTAAGTGTTGAATGGTTGATCATAAAAACCAATGAGGGAATGCAAAGAGGTTTAAGGTATCATTTGCGACCTTGAGCCGCATTTGAGCATTCTGGACATCAAAATGTATAAGGATGATGGCAGTAAAGCTTGCGATGAATTAAAAAGTCATGGTATCGAAAATACTATTGTTCATATTAATCACGGCGACTGGCTTTGAATGGCGGGGGAGGATAAATGGTAATGTGGATGGGATATTGGAAAACCCTGCCTGGAAATTAACATTACTCGAATGATCAAGGTTAAAGTTGACATTCAGTTCTACCGGGCTAAGAATGATGTCGAAAATAAGCGTTCAGAGGGGGTGACCTACAATATCGGAATCACTGCGCTCTGAATGCTTTAACCATTAAGTCAGATAATTTAATAGCGGTTTGTCTACTTTTGCGTCCTGGACAAAACTTTTCAAACTCTTCAGGAGCATAGAAGTTTAAAGGCTTAATTTCAGCTTTACTTATTAATAATATATAAATGCCTCCAGCATCATGAATGGTTAGGTTTGATCCTTTAACCGTTGGGCATCCCGAACCCTCTATAGCATCATCTTTCATATTCCATAAATTCAATCTAAGTACATCATTCCAAAGATTTCTCAATTTATCCAGTGTAATTGCCTTTTCGACGAAATAACGGTTAATCGAGACTTGTTCATTCATATATTCTGTAAGGTCTTTGTAATACATCGCCCTACGGATCGCCGATGGAACTGTACCGTTGACTTTACGAGCTTCTGGTCTTTTATATTCGTAAGCAGTTATTGTGTCTCCTGTCTTGCTTAAGAAAAGAAGAAAGGGGCAATTAGACCAAATACTGGGATACTGTATAATTACTGTTGTATCTGATAGCCTTTGCATTGTCTTTGCGATATTACTGTCGTTCAGTTGTGTTTGAGCATCGCCTGAGATATATGTAAATACGAGCGCGAGGGTAATTAAACATTGTTTCATAGTTTATAGATGCACATTCTATTAGAAATCCATATCAGTAACTATATTCTGTGCTTTATAGGCAGTATTTATTTACGAAAGAGATCAAACAATGAACTTCAGATCGGGGTCTTGTATTTAATTACATAAAATATAACAGTGCATCGCCCTTCGGACTTTACTGCACCGACTTTCGCTCAATACGCATTTTGGTTACGCATTCTTTATAAAAACCTATCAGTTTACTGTTTTCAAGTCCAACTTGATCAACACATGATCGACTGCAATCTCTTTGTTGTTATGAAAGTAAGGTGGGCTAAACGCGTGAAATCGATTTGTTGATATCTCCAGGCATTACTCCAAAAGTTTTGGCTAAAGAGTTAAAAGACTTGGAGCAGCATCAATTTATTAAAAGAACCGTGGTAGGAGAATATCCGGTAAAAATTATATACACTCATGAACCCTATGCCGATACATTAACACCACCTATTTATGCCATGAGAGACTGGGGCATTAGTCACCGTAAAAAGGTAACAGGCGCATAAAGAGAATATTTTTATCAAAATCTGATCATCTAAAAATCTGGCTGTCAAAATAAGTGGTGACTTTTCTATTCCGAATTTTACTTTGTATTGCCTTAACCATCATAGTTATCTATGTAATTTTCAAAAAGAGGGTGTTTAGTCCTGCTGTAACTTATCACCAATTGTAGAAAAGTAAATATAAGAACAGCCAGAAGAGAAAAAGGTAAATGGCCCACCTCCCGAGAGAACGTTCGAAAATTGATGAAACAGATAAGCTTAGTATTGTTAAAGAATAAAATCGTTGAATCAGTTTTTTAGGGAAAAGGAACAGTGTAGAATTTTTAGAAGCAATGTTCAAGCTTGGACAGGGGAATAGAATTCAGATAATCTGCTCGACCCAGAAAATTCATCACTGTGGTTAAAGATGCTGTAAACCCAGGAGTCGAAGTATTGAGCCTGTATTGAAGCGCTTTTAAAGGATCAAGCCGCTGAAGAGGAGAGAAGCTAATTTTAAATCAATTTAAAAAGATGATGTCGACCCTTTGGTGTTTTCCTGATATTCCGATAATCACTACAGCATTGAATGCTGTTTGTTTAGTATTAGAATATCTTAGAGAGATGGAATTAAGTGATTGGCAGAAGCCAGTGGCTAATTTTTTAGATCGGCTCTCTGCCCTGCTGCTAAAGGTAAGTCAATTTTATTGGTTCCCAGGTGTGTATTGGATTTAAGAATTAATGCATAGGTAAATAAATCTAACCTGCGTGTATTAATGCTTGATGCAAGGTATAGAATGCCTTATCTAACTACATATCCGGGTTTTTCTTGACAGATCTGCTATTTATCGTAACTTAGTAATACCTAAAACTAATCTCCCTGAAAAACATGACCAGCAAGAGTGATCAGATAACGGCATTGACAGAATTGAACGAAGCGCTCGAAAATTATTTCAGCAATACCATAATACCACAGCTTTTTGTTGACGCTAATTTAATTTTGAGAAAGTATACTCCTCCGGCAATGAAGCAATTCAAGCTAAAGGAAGAGTTTATTGGAAAACCATTGAGTGAAGTTGAAGAGCACTTTCGATATCCAACAATTATTGAAAATATTAAGGTCGTAATTGCGACCAAAAAGATTTTGGAAAAAGAGATACAGACCACAGACATGAGGTGGTATCAAATGAATATTTTGCCCTATCTTATCCGCAAAGAGAACCGCACTGATGGCGTAATTATCACATTCGTGGATATTACGTCCAGACTTCGGGATCTTAAAGAGCAGGAAAAGCTGATTTCCGAACATGAACTTTTATTGGATACCCTTGCGCACGACATAAAAAATCCCATTTTAGGTTTGGGATTAACGATTGACTTATTAAAAAGTCTGCCTGAAAAACACCAGGATCGTTTCCCTGCTTTACTAGGTAACGTAGAAAAAAGTTTAGCTAATATCAAAACAGTGATTAATGATTTGATTGATTCCCGTTGGAAAAAACAGCAAAACAATTCTACAGAAGAACTTCTGGATATCGGAAATATTCTCGAAGATGTTCGCTTAACCCTGGCACCACAGATTGGCCAATCCGGTGCACTGATCACCCAAGAAATCAAGTCTTCCCAGATTAAATTCGTGAGACGCAAACTTCGAAGTATCATTTATAACCTGATAAGTAATGCAATTAAATATACCCCGGCAGGGTCCAAACCAGAAGTTTATATTACTGCCGAAGAGGAAAATGAGTATCTGGTGCTCTCGGTAAGCGACAAAGGGATTGGGATCAGCGCTGAAGAACAGCAGAAAATCTATGATAAATTTAAGCGAATCAGAACGGACTATGAGGGATCAGGTGTCGGCCTTTATCTGGTTCATACGATGGTAGCTGCAGCAGGGGGCAAGATAGAATTACAAAGTGAGCAAGGTGTCGGCTCCACATTTAAAATTTATTTAAAGAATTATCGGTAGAAACATCCTATAGCGTGGACAAACCAATCTTTTTGACCTTATTTGATCAATCTTTCATTGTTTATAACCTCCTAAATAAGCAGGGTGTTATGAGAAAAATATTTTTGGCTAGGCGAGGTCAATCAGCTTTGATTTATCCCATTGATCACATCATTTTTTTACTTATTGGTTTTGGATTATGAACTGGATTACCCGAGAAAGACCCAAGATCGACCGGATAGCCTGCCCTTGGCTGATAAAGAATTTTATTGATCCGGATGCCGCTTTTTATTATGTGCCTTTTGACAAAGTGATAGAGAAAGCCAGAGATCTAAATGCTACCCCATTTGATGTACTCGGCGTTGAGCTGACCCATAAAAGTGGCCTATGTACTTTTGATGCACTTCTTGACAAATATAAGCTAGATGATCCGGCATTGCTGGTTATGGCGCCCATCGTGAGGGGGGCAGATACGGATCAGCATGGTCTTGCAAGCCAGGCTTCCGGGCTATGGGCAATTGCCGCGGGAATGGCTTATAATATTAAAGATGACCAAGAATTGCTAAAAGTGGGTATGGTCATTTATGATGCATTGTACGCATGGGCCAAGCACCTTCAGAATGTGAGGCACACCGAAAGCCCGGTGGAGCAGCTGCTGGTGGATGTCTATCAAAAGTTTTTAAAACAGGGCAGAGGGGCCAAGATTCCAGCGTGGGCTAAAGAATTGAAAACCATGATACAAGATCAGATTGATACCAATCTGGCATTGACGCTAACTGGTATCTCCAGTGAGCTTAACATAAACCCGGCCTACGTTTCGAGGGAATTTTCCAAATATTTTGATAATCTTTCCTTCGGTGAATATATCCGTAAAATACGGATTAAGAAAGCTATTGTATACATTCAGACCTCAGATTATTCCTTGTCTGAAATCGCCTATCTGACCGGATTTTCCGACCAGAGCCATTTTACACGTATTTTTAAACTGGAAACCGGTTTTACCCCATCCGGATTTAAGAAAGACAGAATAAAAAAGGTAAGTTAAATACCAAAAGTAAAACCTGTTCTATTTTACATCTGGAGAAGCCCATAATCTTGTGGTATGCAACCACAAGTAAAAAATATTCTTAACTGCTTAGTCCTGGTGATCATGAACGTTTCTAACAGCTCTGGACAGACCACGCAGACTTATCCCAGATTAGCTGGCTACATTGGCATCGTGCACCCTATTGTTACTTTGAGTCCAGACGGCACGCATACCAACTTTAAAGACAGTTATACGGTAGGAATGCCTATTGGCATTAATATCTGGAAAAGCGGAAAAATTGGTTTCTCCAGCGAAATTGTCCCAATAATAAAGGCAACAAATAGTAGCAGCAGGGTTAGTAACGTGCTTTTTCATCCGGGTATACTTGTTGCTTTGGGCAATGGCTTTACCTTTGCGGGACGTGCCGCTTTCGAAACGTCAGGGCGTTACGGGCTGACCCCGGTTATCAATAAGGTGGTGAAGAAAAATATAGGCAGCAGCTATTTTGTCGCTGTTCCGCTTCCGGTGAGATTTGGCAATGATCAACCCTCGTCCTTTAGTTTTGGTTTTCAGTTCGGTATAGCTTTCTAAACCATGGAAAAACAACAGGCTAAATATCATCTGGCTGATCTGGTCATTTATTTTTTAAAGCTGGGCACCTGGGGCTTTGGAGGCCCTGTTGCCCTGGTTGGGTACATGAACAGGGACCTTGTCG
>SEDB01000112.1 GCA_004210715.1 Pedobacter sp. | reverse complement strand
CAGCCAAACGCACTTCGGGCGATTTAATGTACTGATTAATGTTATGTTCTGCTTCTTTTTTCTTAAAAGGTGGACGTGGTCCCCTGTTAAATCCTGGTCTTCCTAATGCCAAATGTGTATTATTTTAATTTAAACTGTTATTTCTTTTCTTAATAAATTGTTGAATTCCTCCAACGTCATTTCGCCCAAATCTCCCTCTCCATGTTTACGAACTGAAACTTTACCTTCAGCCATCTCCTTATCACCGATAATGAGCATGTACGGAATCTTTTTAACTTCAGCATCTCGGATTTTACGCCCGATTTTCTCATCCCGAAAGTCAATCAGCCCGCGAATATCGGAATTATTTAGTTCATCTAAAACTTTTTTTGCATATTCTTCATATTTTTCTGAAATAGGAAGAATAGTAAACTGCTCAGGACTTAACCATAAAGGAAAGTTTCCAGCACAATGTTCAATCAAAACTGCAATAAATCTCTCCAACGATCCAAATGGTGCACGGTGAATCATTACTGGTCTGTGTTTTTGATTATCGCTACCGGTATATTCTAACTCGAAACGTTCTGGTAAGTTATAATCTACCTGAATCGTACCCAACTGCCATTTTCTACCTAAAGCATCCTTAACCATAAAATCTAGCTTAGGGCCATAAAAAGCCGCTTCACCATATTCTACAACTGTATTTAAGCCTTTTTCGGCTGCAGCCTCGATAATTGCATTTTCAGATAATCTCCAGTTCTCATCAGAACCAATATATTTCGATTTGTTTTCTGGATCTCTTAACGAAATTTGAGCAGTATAGTTTTCAAAACCTAAAGATTTAAATACATACAGCACTAAATCGATTACTTTTTTAAATTCTTCTTTCACTTGCTCTGGCATACAGAATAAGTGAGCATCATCTTGGGTAAAGCCACGTACACGAGTTAAACCGTGTAATTCGCCACTTTGTTCGTAACGATAAACAGTACCGAACTCAGCGAAACGAACTGGAAGATCTTTATAAGAACGCGGTTTGGTTTTATAAATCTCACAGTGATGCGGACAGTTCATTGGTTTTAAGAAGAACTCCTCTCCTTCTTGCGGTGTTTTTATTGGCTGAAATGAATCTTTGCCATATTTCTCCCAATGACCAGAAGTAACATATAAATTCTTGTGTCCAATATGGGGAGTTACTACTTGTTCGTAACCTGCTTTTGCTTGTGCTTTAGTTAAAAAATTAACCAAACGCTCACGCAAAGCAGTTCCTTTAGGCAACCATAAAGGTAAACCCATCCCTACTTTTTCTGAGAAAGCAAATAACTCTAACTCTTTACCCAATTTACGATGATCGCGTTTTTTAGCTTCTTCAATCATTGCAAGATATTCAGTAAGCTCGCTCGCTTTCGGAAAAGTTACACCGTAAATACGTGTTAACTGTTTTTTAGTTTCGTCACCACGCCAGTATGCACCGGCAACATTCATCAGTTTTACTGCTTTTACAAAACCAGTATTTGGAATGTGTGGACCACGGCATAAATCGGTAAACTGGCCTTGAGTGTAGAATGTAATTTTTCCATCTTCCAAACCATCAATTAAATCCAGCTTGTACTCATCGCCTTTTTCGGTAAAATATTTAATTGCATCAGCTTTGCTTACGCTCTCACGCACAAAAGTTTCCTTCTGCTTAGCCAATTCAATTATTTTGGTTTCAATCGCTTTGAAATCATCTGAAGAGAATTCTTTGTCGCCAAAATCTACATCATAATAAAAACCAGTTTCAATAGCCGGACCAATACCAAATTTAGTACCCGGATAAAGTGCTTCTAAAGCCTCGGCCATTAAGTGCGCTGATGAATGCCAAAATGTTGATTTTCCGGCAGTATCATTCCAGGTTAGTAATTTCACTGATGAATCAGATTCGATTGGTCTTGTTGAGTCCCAAACTTCGCCATTAACCTCTGCGGCTAAAACGTTGCGGGCTAAGCCTTCAGAAATTGATAATGCAATTTGATGGGCAGAAGTGCCCTTTTCATACTGGCGGACAGAACCGTCAGGTAAAGTAATATTAATCATCTACAACTATGATTTGTTCCTAGTCCTTTTATTATTAAAATTTCGGAACGGTTTAAAAAAATGTTAGCTCTAAATCACATACAAAGTGATTTTTAATTGTTGCGAAGATAAGGAAATTTATTGTACGAATTAATCGTGTATTTAATTTTCATATGTTGACTTTCCTAAAAACAAAAAAGTCCGTTTGGTCAAAACCAAACAGACTTTCTTTATTATTTAAACTTTTCTTTAGAATGGTCCGCCGCCAGTCACAACAGTTCTGCCACCGCCAAAATTGCCACCAGGTCTATTATTCCTAAAACGTTTCATCATGTTATCCATTTTAGTTTTGTATTCTTCAGCAGTAATTAGCTTAGCTTTTTTAGGCGCAGTTACATCTTTTGCACTTACATTTCTATACTCAATACTTTTTGCAATAGAACTGTTTCCACGACCTTCGATTGCTAAAACAGCACCTTCAGTCCACATATTTGGGTTTGGAGAAAAATCGAATCCTAAATCTTTAGTGTACCAAATTTTAGTTTCTTCTACCACATTTTTATCCATATCAAGGAGTTTAATTGCCCTAGTCGACTTTACAATAACCTGATGACAAGTGAAACCAAGAATCTGTTTGGTAGAATCGGTTTTAACAATCTCGATTGTTGGGGCTGGCGCTGGTTTTGCCTTGGTAGTATCACTAGGATTACGGTTACCCATTGTCATTGATCCAATTGGACCTGAAGTAGATAATTTTAGTTTGCTAGGCATGTAATAGGTTGTATCGTTCAGATCGAAAACCTCTGTTAAACCTTTATCTGCAAAGGTGTAGTAATATTCGCGATTACCACCTCCACCGCCGAAACGCATCATCATTCGGCCTATTCCGCCGCCGCCACCACCAGCACCATTACTATCTTCTACATCTTCAACAGGCATATAACTTGCGTTAGTTGCAGTAAATAATAATTCGAAATTGGATTTACTAGAAGATGGCATCCTGGCTTTCATTTGATCTGGAATTTGCATTCCGCTTGCTGCTGCCATAGCAGCAGGATCAATAATATTTTCAAATTGTATTGCGCCTGAAGTTTTCTTTTGTGCATTGGCAACAGATACCATTGCGAAAACACCAAATAAAGCGAAAAATATTTTTTTCATTGTTTTATGTTTTGTTCCTGTTTGAATCGTAAACTTAAAAAAGGTTTAAAAAGATACTATCGATTTAACGCAAACCTTTCTAAAAACTGTTAAGTTATTGATAATGAATACTAAATTTTTCCTAATATTCGGTACTTTCCAACCAACCATTGCATAAAACATCGGCAATATGCATGGTTTTAATTGGTAGGTTATTTTTATCAATATAACCTTGAAGATGTAAAAGGCAGGATAAATCTGTAGAGATAATGTAATCAGCTTGCTGCGCTATAGCATTGTTAACTTTTTGCTCTGCCATGGCTGATGAAATCGAATCGAATTTAACGGCAAATGTACCACCAAAACCACAACACATATCGCTATCGGCAAGTTCGAGCATTTCTAAACCATGTACTTTTGATAACAATTGACGTGGTTCATCTTTAATTTTACATTCGCGAAGTGCACTACAAGAATCGTGATAAACTGCTTTCCCCTCAAGCTCCGCTCCGAAATAGTCTTTTTTGGCTACATTGATTAAGAAATCAGAAAGCTCCCAGATGTTTGATTGTAAACTTCGACATTTATTGTGAACGATGGTATTGGTAAACAGATCGTTATAACCTCCTTTTACCATGCCTACACAGGATGCAGATGGAGCAACTACATAGGTATTTTCAGTAAAATCGTTTAAAAATTTTGTTCCAACTTCTTTGGCTTCATCCCAGTAACCTGCGTTGTAAGCCGGTTGACCGCAACAAGTCTGCTTTGAGTTATATTCTACTTTACATCCTGATTTTTCTAATAATCTTAACGTATTAAAAGCGGTTTCGGGATATAATTGATCTACAAAACAGGGAACAAACAATTCTACTTTCATCAACAGGTATTCTTTAGCCTACAAACTTACAATTTTACTATTTCTTTGCGCTCGATTTTTTTCAAGAGCACTAAAAACACCAATCCGACTATAAAAAATGATGCCAAGGCAATAATGGAGTATCGAATGTTTCCAGTTAAATCTTCAATATATGCGAAACTAAATAATCCGATCACAATGGCTAATTTTTCAGTAACATCATAAAAACTGAAGAATGAAGTGCTATCAGGCGTGTTTACTGGTAAATATTTGGAGTAAGTAGAACGAGATAAAGATTGAATTCCGCCCATTATTAAGCCGACAATTGCCGCCAATGAATAAAATTGATATTCGTTCGTGATGTTGTAACCATAAATACAACAGCCAATCCAAATTACAACCACCATCATCAGTACATTTACATTCCCCCACTTCTTTGCTAAGAATGACATTAATAATGCTCCGGGAATGGCAACCAACTGTATAATCAATATAACAGCGATAAGTTTAGCAGTTCCTAATTTCAAGGTCTTTTCGGCAAAACCTGCTGCAGCCAACATAATCGTTTGCACGCCCATCGAATAAAAGAAGAATGAAAGTAAGAAGCCTTTTAGTTTTTTGATCAGCTTTAGTTGATTCCAAACTTTTGATAATTCACTAAAACCATCCTTTATGATATTGGTTTTAGCCTTTCCTGTTTGTGGCGTTCCATTTGGAAGAACAGAAAATGGAATTTGAGAAAAAGCAATCCACCACACACCTACCAATAAGAATGATAACCTTGGCGGAAATGATGCATCAACAATGCCGAACCATTCTGGTTTTAATACAAATAGAAAGCATATTAACTGCAGCAATACCGAACCAATATAACCATAAGAAAAACCTTGGGCACTAACCCGGTCCTGATGTTCTTCAGTTGCAATTTCGGGTAAATAAGAATTGCTAAATAATACTCCACCGATATAACCCATCGCAGCCAATACAAAGAAAACAATGCTGATTTGCAAAGTATCTAGTTTAAAGAAATATAAAGCCATACAAGCCAAACCACCCATGTAAGTAAAGAATTTCATAAACGATTTTTTGTTCCCTCTTCTATCTGCAATTGATGACAAAATAGGCAAAGCCAAAGCCATAATTAAATATGCAAACGATAATGCATAATTCGACAATGAAGTGTTTACAAATGTTCTGCCGAGAAAAGTTACTTTATCTCCATGCTCCTTCGTGGTAGTAATTATGGTATAATAAGCAGGAAAAATTGTTGATGTAATCACTAAATTATAGGCAGAATTTGCCCAATCGAAGAAAGCCCAGGAACGGATGGTTTTCTTGTTGTTTTTTTCTATCATTTATAAGCGATGAATATTGTAAATTGGATTTGTTTGGGAATCTAAAATCGTAAGTCGTAAATCTAGAATCAAATGTAATATTTCTTGCCGTCAGTTTTTATTTTGCCAGCATCTAATAATTCTCGAACAGCTTCTATTCGCTCATTTTCAGCACCATTTTTAATGTGAATTATCAAATCATCTAAACCGAGCGACTGTTGCTGAAGCAAGGAAATGATTTCAAATTCAATTTCATCATTCATCTGAATTTCATTTTCAGCTCGTTTTTCCGCAAGGCAAACATCGCAAACGCCACATTTTGTAGCATGATGTTCATCAAAATAATTTAACAATTGAATGCTCCGGCATTTATGTGAAGATGTATAGGCTACAACAGCATTAACCTGTTTTAACAGAATTTCTTTCCTCAGTTCAAGATATTTTACATCCAAGTCGAAATGATCCATATCTACCCTCGGTCTAACGTATTGCAATTGTGGCTGATCAGTTTGCTGGATATAAGTAAGCATTTCAATTGACTGGAGTTTGTTTAACACTGCAATAACATCTTTAAATGAAATGCCCAGTTTTTTTGCCAAATCGGCTTCGCTAATTTTAACAAAACCATCAAATGCACCACCATGAGAACGAAGAATGGTTTTGATTACGCCATCATAAGCTTTGTTTTCAATCTGAAAACGGTAAACATCTTCATGGCCCACAATAAACATCAATCTTGATGGCAGAAAAACACTTTCCGATAACGTGATGTAGCCATCGTGTTCTAGAAATTTTAAAGCGGATATTGTTTTTAAAACACTAATATTAAATCGTTTACAAAAATCAGCTATATCAAATGTAAAGGTTAATCCCTCACCTGCCCCAAAAGCCAACTGAAAATAATTCCCCAAATAATGATACACTTTTCTAATCTCATCTGGCGATGGAAAACTGTTGATGTAGCGAGATTCCAGACTTAAAACATCAGATTGATTGGCCAATAAAACCGCGTAGCTTCGTTTCTCATCGCGACCAGCTCTTCCGGCTTCCTGATAATAAGCCTCCAAACTTTCAGGTAAATCTAAATGCACCACAAAACGAACATCAGCTTTATCAATGCCCATTCCAAACGCATTTGTAGCCACCATAATCCTGGTTTTATTCAGTTTCCAATCTTCCTGTTTTCGAAAACGAACATCGCGTTCGAGGCCTGCATGGTAAAAATCAGCTTTGATTTCGTTGCGGTTGATAAAATTTGAAACCTCTGCCGTTTCTCTCCGATTACGGACATAAACTAATCCAGTCCCCTTAACATTTCTACAAATTTCAATCAATTTTTTATATTTATCTTCCTGTCCGAAAACTACATAACTTAAATTATCTCTAGCAAAACTTTTAACAAAAACCTGTGGGTCTTTCATCTCCAGCTTCTCTACAATGTCTTTTCTAACAAATTCTGTCGCTGTAGCCGTTAATGCAAGAATAGGTATGCCAGGAAGAATCTCTCTGAGTTTTGAAATCTGTTGATAAGGTGGACGAAAATCGTATCCCCATTGTGAAATACAATGCGCCTCATCTACCGCAATCAGGTTCACATTCATGTAAGATATTCTTACCCGAACCAAATCGGAAAGCAGACGTTCGGGAGAGAGATAAAGAAATTTAATTTTACCATAAATGCAGTTATCCAGCAGAATGTCAATTTCGCGTTTACCCATTCCAGCGTATATGGCTATAGCTTCAATTCCTTTCGATTTTAAGTTTTCCACCTGGTCTTTCATCAAGGCAATTAATGGCGAAACGACGATGCAAATCCCTTCTTTTACTAGCGCAGGTACTTGAAAACAGATGGATTTACCTCCTCCAGTCGGCAAAAGCGGGAAAATATATTTCATACACCAGCGATAAAAGCGGCGGCGATAATATTTGGATCATGAATCGTGATGGTTCAGGCAAAAAGCAGGTTACTAAAGAAAGTTTTAGGTTGTTAAACAACGCAACCTGGATGCCAAACAGTGAATATATTGTAGCTCGTAAGCACTTTACTGCAGGACGCTCTTTAGGTGCTGGAGAAATGTGGATGTATAACATTAATGGTGGCGATGGTGTTCAATTAACAAAACGAAAAAATGATCAGCAAGATGCTGGAGAGCCTAATGTTTCTCCTGATGGAAAGTATGTTTATTTCAGTGAGGATGTTACCCCAGGACCAAACTTCGAATACAGTAAAGATCCAAACGGAACGATATATGCTATTCGCCAATTGGATTTAACTACAGGGAAGTTAACTACTTTAATTAACGAACAAGGTGGCGCTTGCCGTCCGCAGGTTTCGCCAGATGGAAACCTAATTGCATTTGTAAAACGTGTTCGTTTAAAATCAACATTATTTGTACAAAATATAAAAACAGGTGAAGAATGGGCTGTGAATGAAGATTTATCTCACGATCAACAAGAAACCTGGGCTATTTTTGGCGTCTATCCGAACTTTGCCTGGACGCCCGATAGCAAAAGTTTAATTTTTTACGCTAAAGGAAAAATCAGGAAAACTGAGATTGGAAATTTAGTTACCTCAACTATTCCGTTTCAGGCAAATACGGTTCAAACGGTACAGCAAGCCCTACATTTCGAGCAACAAGTTTTTAACAATGATTTCTCGGCTAAAATGTTAAGGCAATTAACTACTTCTCCAGATGAAAAAACAATTGTATTTAACGCAGCTGGTTATCTATACAAACAAGAATTGCCAAATGGAAAACCCGAAAGATTAACCAGCAGTTTGGATTTTGAATTTGAGCCAAATTTTAGCCCTGATGGAAAATTTGTGATCTATACTACCTGGAGCGATGAACTTCGAGGAGCGATTAAAAGAACTGATTTAAAATCGGGCAAAACCATTACTTTGAGTGATGAAAAGGGGTTTTATTATTCACCTGGATATTCTACCAAAGGCGATAAAATTGTTTTTAGAAAAGGAAGTGGAAACGATGTTTTGGGTTACAATTATGGCCGCGGAACAGGAATTTTTGTAATGCCTGCCAATGGTGGTTCAAAAACATTGATATCTGATAACGGCATAAAACCATCTTTTAACAATACAGATACCCGAATCTATTTCCAAAGTTATGCTGATGGTAAAAAAGCATTGAAAAGCATAGATTTGAATGGAGCAAACGAAAGAACGCACTTTACTTCTCAATATGCCAATCAGTTTGTGGTTAGTCCAGATAATAAATGGCTAGCTTTTAATGAACTTTTTAATGTTTACATCACACCGATGATCAATGTTGGAACCGCTCAGGATGCTTCGGCTGGAAACAAAGCCATTCCTGTTGTAAAAGTAACTACCGATGGCGGAACTTATATGCAATGGAGTGGCGATAGCAAAAACTTACACTGGACTTTAGGGCCTAAATATTTTACCATCGATGTAAATAATGCTTTCAATTTTGATGGCGCTACACCAAAAACTCAGGCTTCGTCGATTGACATCAATTTAACTTTAAAAAGTGATGCACCAACAGGAATTGTGGCGCTTAAAGGCGCAAGAATCATTTCGATGAAAGGTGATGAAGTAATTGAAAATGGAACGATTTTAACTGACGGGAATAAAATTACATCAATTGGCAAAGCTGATGCAGTAACTATTCCTGCAAATGCCAAAGTGATTGATGTACACGGTAAAACCATTATGCCTGGAATTATTGACGTGCATGCGCATTTACGCACCAGTCCTGATGGAATTTCGCCACAAAACGATTGGAGTTACATGGCTAATCTGGCTTTCGGCGTAACAACTTCACATGATCCATCAAGCAATACAGAAATGGTTTTCAGCCAAAGTGAAATGCTTAAAGCTGGTAGAATGGTTGGCCCAAGAGTTTACTCAACAGGTGGTATTTTGTATGGTGCAGATGGAGATTTCAAAGTTGTAATCAACAGTTTGGATGATGCTTTAGCAAACCTTAAGCGATTAAAAGCGGTTGGTGCATTTTCAGTGAAATCTTACAACCAACCACGCAGAGAGCAACGCCAGCAAATTTTAGAGGCTGCTCGTCAGTTAAAAATGGAAGTAGTTCCTGAAGGTGGCTCAACATTTTTCCACAATATGAATATGGTTGCTGATGGTCACACTGGAATTGAACATAGCATACCGGTTTTACCGGTTTATAAAGATGTAACCACGCTTTGGAATAATACAACTGTTGGTTATACGCCTACTTTGATTGTGGCTTATGGTGGTCAGTGGGGCGAAAATTATTGGTACGACAGAACGAATGTTTGGGAGAACGAGAAATTAATGACTTACACACCGCGTTCGATTATTGATGCAAGAGCAAGACGTAGAACAACTTCAGAATATAGTGATTACAACCATATCGACATTGCGAAAGCAACCAAACAGATTGCTGATGGCGGTACAAAAGTAAACTTAGGTGCTCACGGACAAATTCAAGGTTTGGGTGCACATTGGGAGCTTTGGATGTTTGTTCAAGGTGGTTTTTCGCCATTGCAAGCCATCAGAAATGCAACTTTAAACGGGGCGCATTATTTAGGAATGGATAAAGAAATTGGTTCTTTAGAAGTTGGAAAGTTAGCAGATTTGGTGATTATGGATGCCAATCCTTTGGATGATATTCGCAACTCGGAAAAGATTAAATATGTAATGATTAATGGTCGTTTATATGATAGCACAACGATGAATGAAGTAGGAACAAGAGAAAAACTTCGTAGCAAGCTGTGGTTTGAAACTGCAAAAGGCAACGGCTTTATTATTCCAAATGGAGAATCAGAAACATGGACTTATACTGTTCCACATTGTGATTAAGTTAGTTCTTATAACCACTTAATTACTGTTTCAAAATCAGCTTTAACTTCAGCAAAAGAAAAAACCTTTTCATTGGATATATGGATTTTTTCTAAAATCGACACCAACCATTCGCCTTCAATTTTATTGGTCTGAACGGTAAAACTTTCTCGTTTATCATGAAAAGTAAGTGATGCCATTTCCCAGGTATTTCCTTTTTTCGATTTAGTAAAGAATTCTGCTGATGGCTTTCCTCCTATCCAAACTACTTTTGCCGTTGGTTTCGTATTGAAATGATCATCATCTTTTAAGGCATGTTCGATAAAATTAGCTGAAATTTTCGTTCTCGGGATTTTAAAATCGAACCAGTCTTGTAGTTCGTAATCAAAACAAATTCCATGCATGAAATTGAAAAGCGATTTTTTCAATCCAAAGCTGAATTTATTGTGATCTATACCCGTTTTATCGATGTAATTAATGTCGTTATTGGCAAAGGTTCCGATAGTTTCTGTTTCTTTAACCACACCAAATCTTTCTGAATACATACCCACCGGGCTGTGTGCAGTCATGGCAAATTGATGCCAGAAACCTGATTGTAAAACCCCGGCCTCAAACAACTGACGAACCATTTCCAGGCTATCAACCGTTTCTTGAACCGTTTGTGTTGGGTATCCATACATCAAATAAGCATGAACCATAATTCCTGCTTCAGTAAAATTTCGGGTTACTTTTGCCACTTGTTCTACTGTTACACCTTTATCAATTAGCTTCAATAACCTATCAGATGCCACCTCCAATCCGCCTGAAACAGCAATACAACCCGATGCTTTCAGTAACAAACATAAATCAGCAGTAAAACTTTTTTCAAAGCGAATATTTGTCCACCAGGTAACCGCTAGTTTTCTGCGGATAATTTCCAAAGCAACCTCACGCATCAAAGCGGGTGGAGCTGCCTCATCCACAAAGTGAAAACCATTTTGACCAGTTTTAGCATATAAATCTTCAATCCGATCAACGATTTGTCTGGCTTGAACGGGTTCGTAAACCTTAATGTAATCCAAAGAAATATCGCAGAAAGTACATTTTCCCCAATAACATCCATGTGCCATGGTCAATTTATTCCAGCGTCCATCACTCCACATTCGATGCATCGGATTAACAATTTCGATTACGGAAATATATTTATCCAACAACAAACCCGTGTAATCAGGCGTGCCTACATCAGCTTGTTTGTAATCTTTTCTAAAGGAATCGTTTTTGTAGATAACTTCTCCATTTTCGAGCAAAAATGTACGTTTATACATCTGCATCTCTTTTGGTACCTTTTCTCTAATATTTTGAATCAATAAATCAATTGGCAACTCTCCATCATCCAAAGTAATGAAATCAAAAAACTGAAAAACACGTTTATCGGAAAGAGAGCGCAGTTCGGTGTTTGGAAAACCCCCACCCATAGAAATTTTAATTTCAGGATGATTGGTTTTTACCCATTGCGCACAGCGGAAAGCGCTGTATAAATTTCCAGGGAAAGGAACAGAAATTAAAAATAACTTTGGCTGAATTGCCTCTATCTTATCTTTTAGAACAGAAATGAGGATGTTATCGATGTAGGTTGGCTCATTTTGCAAGGCATGATACAACTCATCAAACGAATTTGCACTTCGCCCTAAACGCTCGGCATAGCGACTAAAACCAAAATTTTCATCGATGCACTCTACGATATTTTTTCGAGAACAGTTCCAAAATCACTTCAATACCCAAATCAGCTTGTGTTGAAGAAATATTTTTGGTGTTCAAAAAACCTTTTATGTACGCTGTGGCTGGATATGGAGTATTCAGTTGTGTAAAAGGTGGCGTAACGGCAAAGATTTCTGTTTTCAAAAGGATATTATTTTTCTGCAAAAGTAAGGGAATTTTAAGACTTATGGATTTATTAATACTGTCTTTAAGCAATCGTAATTTCCAGCGTAGCCGAGAAATCTTTGAAAGAGGCTTATCCGTTCTGAAGGTTTCTGCATTTCGCTGTACTCCAATCGAGAGGATACCCTATAAAAAATACACTAAACTAAAAACTAAATCTAAACGTTTTACAATTACATCAATACCGTTTATACCTAAATGAAAGTTTTCAATTTCTTTTTGCTGATGCTAGTTGCGCAAATCAGTTTTGCGCAAAAAACGTTTTTATTTCCGAAAGTAAAACCTTTAGGTGTTTCTGTCGAACAACTCACGATAAACAATTGGACCATTATTGAGACAGCAAACGGCGATTTAAATAATGATGGAAATGACGATTTAGCTATAATCTTTGAATCGAATAAAATTACGGATGAAACCAGAACTTACGGCGACAATAATTCTGAAATTATAAAAGAAACGCAAAAGCCAAGAATTTTAGCTATTTATTTTAAGAATAAGGTAACTGGGAACTATCAGTTGTCAACGCAAAACAACGATTTTATTTTACGTTCTGAAGAAGGCGGAAAACT
>SEDB01000550.1 GCA_004210715.1 Pedobacter sp. | reverse complement strand
GCACCTCTGTTTGGTCTAACCTCTCCAGTTGAGAAACCAGGGAAATTATAGTGCAATAAGAATTTTTGGTAACCATTAAAGAAAGCACCATCAATCATTTGCTCATCATCTTTGCTACCTAAAGTAACTGATGTTAAAGATTGAGTTTCGCCACGTGTAAATACTGCCGAACCGTGAGCAGCAGGTAAATAACCAACTTCACTCCAAATTGGGCGAATTTCTGTAGTCTTACGACCATCTAAACGAATACCTTCATCTAACAACAAATTTCTAATGGCATCATACTGAACATCATGGTAATAATGTTTAGCCATTGCTTTAGTTAAATCTGCAGTATCTTCTGGCATTGCCTCGAAAAATTCATTAATAATTGCAGTAAAACCAACTTTACGCTCATCTTTGTTCGAACCAGATTTCGCAACGGCGTAAACTTTATCGTATGTATCAGCGTAAACCTTAGCTTTTAAATCAGCATCATGGTCTTCGTGGCTATATTCGCGTTTAACAGTTTTGCCGGTAGCTTCAGTTAATTCAACCTGAATCGCACATTGAACTTTAATTGCATCGTGTGCAAATTTTAAAGCTTCAACCATTTCATCTTCCTGAATTTCATCACACTCGCCTTCAACCATACCGATATCGTTAGCCGAACCAGCAACCATAAATTCTAAAGTTGCACGCTCTAAATCGCTAGCATATGGATTGATTACCAATTTGCCATCAATTTTAGCAACACGTACTTCAGAAATTGGACCATTGAAAGGAATATCAGAAACTGATAATGCAGCCGATGCAGCTAAACCAGCTAAACAATCAGGCATGATATTTTTATCAGCAGAAATTAGTGAAATCATCACTTGCGTATCAGAGTGATAATCAGATGGGAACATCGGGCGTAAAGCTCTATCTACCAAACGAGAAATTAAAACCTCGTAATCAGATAACCTTGCCTCACGACGTAAAAATCCACCTGGAATACGACCAGTTGCCGCATATTTCTCTTGATAATCAACCGATAATGGTAAGAAATCAGTTCCTGGTTTAGCACCCACAGTAGATACAACCGTTGCTAACAACATCGTATCGCCCATTTTAACTACAACCGAACCATCAGCTTGTTTCGCTAATTTACCAGTTTCAATTTCTACAATTCTGCCATCGCCCAAATCGAACGATTTTTTTATTACATTCATTTAATTAGAATTATGGTGTGTTTTCCTCTTTCTACACACCGTTGTTTATATATGTTTTGTTTTTGCAAACGAAGATAAGATTAAAAAAGCCTATCCATAACAAATCCCGTTAAAAATTAACAGGAAAAGTAAAAAGCCATTCTATTAAAGAATGGCTCTTGTTGATAAAATTACGCTTATTTTTGTTTAATGATATCACGAAGCGATAAAGCTTTGATGATAGCACGGTAGCGCTCAATATCTTTTTTGTATAAGTAAGCCAAAATACCGCGGCGTTTACCTACCAATTTTTGAAGTGATAACTGTGTAGAGAAATCTTTACGATTTTTCTTTAAGTGTTCTGTTAAGTGCGCAATACGGTATGTAAATAACG
>SEDB01000549.1 GCA_004210715.1 Pedobacter sp. | reverse complement strand
TGGTATAAAGGATAGTGAGAAAATTATCCCATCTATTGAAATCGAAACCTATACAGATGCACACTTAACTGAGATCATTGAGCCTTGGAAACGCCATTTTGATATTGGTTTTGGTGGATTTAATCGTGCACCAAAATTTCCACTGCCGAACAATTGGGTATTCCTTCTGCGTTATGGATATTTAAAAAATGATGAATCGGTATTTACAGCCGTTTGCCATACACTTGAAGAAATGCGCAAAGGGGGAATTTATGATCAAATAGGAGGAGGCTTTGCCCGTTATTCAGTAGATGATAAATGGCATGTTCCACACTTTGAGAAAATGCTTTACGACAATGCTCAATTGATTAGTTTGTATATCGAGGCTTATCAGTGCACTAAATTCGATTCTTTTAAGCAAACTGCTATAGAAACCATAGAATGGGTTTTTAAAGAAATGACTTCACCTGAAGGATTGTTCTACTCGGCGCTAGATGCAGACAGCGAAGGGGTTGAAGGAAAATTTTATATTTGGGATAAGGCAGAATTTGATGAGATTTTGGGAACTGATGCTAAGCAACTTGCTGAGTATTACAATGTAACCGAAGAGGGGAATTGGGAAGAGGAACAAACCAACATTTTAAGAAAAACAATTGAAGATGAAGATCTTTTAACCAAGTATGGGTTTGATGCTGAAACATTCTTTGAACAGGTAAAATCTGCTAATAAAAAACTTTTAGCGGTAAGAGATAAGCGTGTACACCCAGGTTTGGACGACAAATGTTTAACCGCATGGAATGGCATGATGATAAAAGGTTTGGTTGATGTGGCGAGCATTCTAAATCATGATTTCTATTATCAAAAAGCTTCTGCTGCAGCAAGGTTTATTTTGAATAATTTGAAAACAGATAATGGTGGGCTATACCGCAATTATAAAAATGGTAAAGCTTCCATTACAGCTTTTTTAGATGATTATGCTTTTTTAATTGAAGCTTTAATTGCACTTTATGAATACGATTTTAATGAAAATTGGTTGGTTGAAGCCAAATCATTAACCGATTCTGTAATAGAAAATTTTAGTGATTCCGAATCACCTATGTTTTTTTATACTTCAGCAGCTGGCGAAAGTCTAATTGCCCGAAAACATGAAGTGATGGATAATGTGATTCCTGCTTCGAATTCTGTAATGGCACAAAATTTAAAAAAATTAGGGCTGCTATTCGACCTGGAGGATTATATCAATAAGTCTTCAGAGATGTTGGCTGCAGTTCATCCTAAAATAAAAACGTATGGTTCTGCATATTCAAATTGGTCGATTCAATTGCTTAATGAAATTTACGGAATCAATGAAATTGCCCTTGCAGGTGTAGAAATAGATGCTGTTAAGCTGGAGTTAAGTAACCATTATATTCCAAATAAAATTACATTAGGTGGAACAAAAAGTAACCTGCCACTGTTAAAAGGTAAGGAAAGCAATGAAACAAAAGTTTATATTTGCCGAAATAAAGTATGCCAGTTACCGGTTAACACTGTTGAGGAAGCATTAGCATATTTACATTAAAAAAGATTAAATGAATATTTCACCAAA
>SEDB01000548.1 GCA_004210715.1 Pedobacter sp. | reverse complement strand
GGCTTTACTTAAAGGTATTTTAACGCCACGGGTTGATGTTAAGGTATCTGGTAATTTATCTGCGCTGTAAATTCCTTTTACTGTAAAATCAGCCACAAGCCCCAATTTATCGTTAACAGAAAAGTATGGTGTTAGCTTAGCTGTTTCACTGTTAAAAGCTGCATCCTGCAGCATAAAAAACGTATACTGCTGGTTTTCCGCTCTAAGATCGGCCACCAACGACCAATAAAGATTTCTGGAAACCATCGGTGGATTAGGCGCAAAAATTGGTGCCCCTAAGCTGGTATATCCTATTATAACGGCATTTGCAGTATCAACAACCATTGTTGTGATATTACTGATATAATTGGTTTGAATAGGTGCATCATTACTCGAAAGCATATATTCCCAAATATTTTGCTTGGTGGCGCCCAAACGGTATAGTTTTGTGATGAAGCCAACAATTTATCGTAGCCAGTGCTTCTTAAAAAATCACTGAATTTACTTAGGTTAGGCTCGGCAGCTACCTTTTGAAAAACGTCGATGGTATTATCAACATTCACAATTTCCGTATGCTCTTCCATTACGTTTTTGCAAGCATTGAGCCAAATTAAAGCACTAAGCAGCAATAGGGTATTGAGTATATTTAGTTTCATTGAGAATATTCTTTTGGTTAGAATTTTAATGTGCCGGAGGAAAATCCTCCGGCTATTATTTATGGTCTTTTGAAAAGTGTACCTGATGTAGAAAAACGTGGATAATTCTGATCGTCATCAATTGGGATAAAGTGAATCATATCTAAATAAGTATTTCCACTACCTTCTCTACCACCTGGAAGCATGGTTATTCTTATCCAATGTCTATCAGTCGTTTGAATATCAGCTGTTCCCACTAATCTGCCCGTCATGGTATCCCAACCTGTACCGGTAATGGGTTGTTCTCCTCTAACCGTACCAGCATATTCTGCTGTAGTAGCAATGTATCTTTTGAATCCATTGGTTAGCATTAATGGATCGGCAGAGGCTAGACTTGAGGTAGCCGAAGTAACGCCCGATGTAGAAAGACTCTGTCTGAAATCAAGCAAAGTAGGCATAACCTGTTCGCCAGTTCGGCCAACATCTACCCCAACCTGGCTAAGCACGCCGTTTCCATTCTGACCATAACATATCCATATTTTATATCTGCCTTTCACTAACATTGGTGTTCTAAATTCTACCCATTGTGCTCTGGCAGTGTTTGGACCCATAGATAAGGTTAGTAAATCGCCACCATTGTATCTTCTTGGTGCAGGTGCTACGGCATAATAATCATATTGTGTGGTGGTAGTAAGCTTTGTTGGGTTGTTAAAATTAATGCCCGAAGCAATGCTGGCACCATTAGCGATCAATAAAATATTTGATGAAGCTGCCCCTCTCCATTTAGGATTTGATTTTAGCTCCGGTTGATCTGCCAGATCAAAATACACAGCCGTTTGTACTCTAACTTTGATGGCAAAAGGTTTCTTCACTTCATGAGATACACCATTAGAGGCAGTTACATCACTAAAAGTTCGGTTAATTTCTACACCCGGCTCCACTATACCGTTAAATTCATCTTCATTCAGCAGTACTGATTGTCCTGAGAATTTGGTGGTAATGATCTCTTTAGGCGCCAAAGTATAAATAGCTGGAGATGTAATAATATCTGGTATGTAAGATGGTCCGGCTGAAATATGATAAGCCATGTATAACCACAAACTGTCAGCATGATTTTTTGGATTGCCTGTTTTGGAATAGCGGTTTTTGAAGCTTGCATAACTGGCGTACCCTGCTGCCTTGAGGGTAGAGTCCGATTCCAATATCAGTGTTTGAAACCTCCGGGTGGTATCTTTTGCCGCAGCACCGTCAATATTTAAGGAATCGTAAAATCCGGTTTCTTTAAGTGCCTGTGTAAAATAAGTATAGCGTGAATTGGCTTCAATACTTTTTGCTAATGTTAACACAGCTGGATTAAGTAC
>SEDB01000547.1 GCA_004210715.1 Pedobacter sp. | reverse complement strand
ACTGGCAGTGGAGATATAAATGATGTACTAACCAATACCGACGCGGCGAATAATGCTACAGTAACTTATGTAATTACGCCGAGCCTGGATGGATGTATTGGTACGCCGTTCAATTTTGTGGTTACAGTAAATCCAAACCCTGCTGTTGCTGTTACCGCGGCAAATCTAATTGTTTGCAGTAAAACCTCTTCAGCCATTACTTTGACATCCGCGATGAGTGGTATAAATTACACCTACACCAGTATAGTTACAGGAGAGGTTACAGGCAATAGCAACCGAACAATTGCAGGCTCGGGAACTTCAATTAATGATATTTTAACCAACAGCGGAACTACTCCCGGTACTGTAACTTACAACATCGTTCCTGTTTCGGCAGGCAAGCTGGAAATAGCTATGTACTAAAATGGACGATTAGTGATACAGGATGTTCAACTACAAGCGATGAAGTGCAGATTACCGTTAATCCGGAAAGTGTAGGCGGAACAACAGCCGGAAGCAATTCAGTATGTGCTGGTACTGATAGCGGTAACATTACCTTATCTGGATATGTTGGAAATATTATGAGATGGGAGCGATCTATTGATAACGGACAGAACTGGTCGACCATTACTTCAACAGCCAATCCAATCGCTTACACCAATTTAACCATTACCACTCAATACCGGGTAATTGTAAAAAGTGGCAGTTGTGCTGAGGCTGTTTCATCTGTTTCAACAATAACTGTAAATCCTTTAACAGTGAGTGCAAATGCAGGAGTTAGTCAGAATTTGTGTAGCGGCAATGGTGTAACTTTGAATGGAAACAATCCTGCTCCAAATAATGGTTTATGGACACTAATCTCTGGTCAAGCAGGAATTACTTTTGCAGACGCAACTTTATATAACACAAATGTAACAGGTTTAAAGCCAGGCGAAACCTATAAGTTCAGATGGACGATTTCTGGTTTTACCGGTTGTCCACCATCCTCATCAGAAGTAACGATTACTTATTTTTCTCCAATTACAAATAGCATCAGCAGTACAACTACACCTATTTGTTTTGGGCAAAATATTACCATAGCAGGTAATATTCCAACAGGTGGCTCAGGAAGCTTCACTTATCAGTGGCAAAGCAGTAGTGATGGAAGTACATGGGCAAATATTCCCTCGGCAGTTGATAAGGATTTAACCACAAAGCCAAGTGCTTCATTATCTTACAGGAGATTGGTTAATAGTGCAGTATGCACATCAATAAGCAATTCAATACAAATAAATTTACTCCCAGATTTATCGAACAATTTCATTTCAGCCGATCAGCAGATTTGTTTTGGCTCTGCGCCGGCAATGTTAAGCGGATCGGTACCAACAGGTGGAGACGGTAATTTCAGCTATCAGTGGCAATCTAGTATAGATGGTGCAACATGGAGCGATGTATTGGGTGCAACTTCAAATAACTTTACACCACAAAACCCTGTTGCAACCATTTTATACCGCCGTTCGATAAGCAGTGGAGCTTGTTCAATTAATGTCAGTAATCAAATAAAATTAACGGTAAATCTTCCTGCAAAGGCCGAAATAACTTTTCTTAAAGATAAAGGCTGTGCGCCATTTCAATTAACAAATGCCAATGTTGCAGCAACTTTATATCCTGATCGAAATGCCACCTATACGTGGTTTGCAGATGGAATTCAAATTGGCGCTGGTGCCGCTTTTCCGGGTTACACATTGGCAAACCAAAACCAAAGTGTGCAGATCAAACTTGTGGTTACAAGTAGCAAGGGTTGCAGCAATGACGAAATCATACATACTTTTACTACCCAGCAGGATGTAAAAGCAGCATATACGCAAACAACGACCAGTGGCTGCGGACCAGTGAATGTTACCTTTACCAATACATCAAACTCATTAACAGCAGCCAGTTTTATATGGGATTTTGGAAATGGAATTACGTCAAATTTAGCCCAGCCTTCAGCA
>SEDB01000111.1 GCA_004210715.1 Pedobacter sp. | reverse complement strand
CCGTTTGCATTTCAGTATGTAACCCATTCATTTTTTAATATTTCGCTGGTGGTAGGGTTTTGGGGAGTAATGTATGGACCTTGTTTTCTGATTGGGGTTGGATATATGGTTTCTGCGGCGCAGGATGCGAAGGAATTTGCCAATAGCCTGCAGACTTCGTTTGGAAATCTTGGGGTTTCGCTTGGTACGGCAACCGGTGGCTGGTTCATCAGTCATTACGGGATAGCCATTACGCCTTGGGTGGGAATTGGCTTTGGTTTGCTGGCGTTGTTGATGATTTTATGGAGGGCCTGGCTGGATAGGGTTTAAGTAGGCAGATCAATCCAGTTCTGCCACAAATTTAAGGTTCAGGTGCGGCACGCAAAGGAATTTCCTGCATAAACTTTCCTGTGGCCTTTTAACGCTGTTCATTTATTCCGTTTCTTCTTTTGCTTTGGAGCAGGAGACTGAACTTTTTACTGCACCATAATTAAATCTTAGATATTATGGAAAAGCATTTTTAAAGTTTCAGAAATTGAAATCAGGTATCGTCCGGCGTTTAAACTTTCGGAAAAACCCAAGGTAACTTCGTCTGATATCGCTTATGAGATTCTGGATCAAAATTGGGATTACAATAGGATGGAGCTGCTGGAGGAATTCAAAGTGCTGCTTTTGAACAGGCAGAACAGGGTACTTGGGGTTTTAAATGTGGCGCAGGGCGGTTTTTCAACGGTCATGATTGATCCAAAAGTTTGTTCTCGGCGGTGCTGAAAGCTTGTGCGAATGGTATTATTTTAGCTCATAATCATATGAACAGAATATTCATTTTTCTTTAATCGAATCTAAAGGGTCATCCTTTATTAGGTTCCAACGTTAATTTTGAAATTGTAATGGGAGAGGATGGTTAGTGGCGCATTTGTCACGAACCCTCTCCTTATATAAAGAAAGGAGCGGGCTAGAACATACTGGCTTTAGGGCTGTGAGTTCTCATTGGCAATTCACTTTTTGTGTATGATGAAAACAGGAAACCGATATAACTGCTTTGGACAGTTTGTTAGATAGGGGAGTGATGAGCAAATCGAGTTATGAACAACAATCCAGACGCTACAGAGCTTCATTTACCTCCCGCTTAATAGGTCATTCCAATCAGCTAGCTCCAGAGTAGTGGTTTTTAGAAATCAATTGCTATATATCTTCAATTAAACGTGTTTGATGTGCATTTGTAGTCAAGCACTTTCATTTACAATCAAATTATTATTTTCGACTTGGTGCGTCTTGTAATAAGTTTCTGCTAGCTTCGTATCCAATTAAAATTGATCTTTCAAATATGAAATACTTTAAAATTATTATTATTTGTTTTATAATAGCCTCGGTTATTAGTCTTATGGGCGTGTTTATCATGCAATCTACTAATCTGATTGGTAAAGGAGATACGGACTTCAGAAACCTGCCATATGGTATTGCTATCGGTATTAATCTCTGCTTTTTTCTAGGGAGCTTTACCATTTTGCTAAATATGAAACAAGATATTGCCGGTAATACCGTGTACAATGCTTTAAGTTTTTTTCTGATACCTGGGTTGATTGTATTATTCTTTTTACTTGCTGGTTGGGATGAACTCTGGCCAGGCGTATTGTTCTATGTTCCTTACCTTATTGTCTTGTTTATTTTTTTTGTTCGTTCAAAAAAACAAAATATCAGTAACCATCAAATTTGAAATTGATTTGAGTATTCGGTTATGCGGTTATTTGCACGAAATTCGGTTGCTATTACTAAGGTACTGAAGTATTAATTTTTTGAAGTAATTCAATGCTGTAATCCCACAGCTGAGCTGCGTGGAGATCATTTTGTGCGCTTTTCGAGGGCTCGGCCACATGTGTATCCTGGAAATATTGGCCGTTTACGGCTAAATCTGGAATTGATGATGATAAATGAATAAGTGGCTTTGCACCCGCTAATGGTTTTTTACCAAATAACAGCTTCTGAAGTCGCAGTAAAGGCTTTATCCAACCTCCCTGACCACGTCCAAAGTTAGAGTCAACTGATCCCGGATCAAAACAGTTAACTACAATTTGATCAGCTTGCCATCTTCGTGCCAACTCTCTTGTGATCAGAATTACATATAGTTTGGACAAGGCGTATGCTTTGCTCATTGAGTAGCCATGCTGCATTTGAATATCATTGACATTAAAGCTCTGCTTATGGTAAAATGAGGTAGTATTGATGATTTGTGGGTGCTGACTTTTCAACAACAAGTCTTTTATCTGTAAAGATAGCTGCAGATAAGAAAGATAATTAACAACAAAAGTTCTTTCCTGCCCTTCCGCAGTAAGCTGCCTTTCGCTAAACCAGGTTCCCGCATTATTTATCAATATATCCAGCTTGCTAACCGAGAGCTTAATCCGCTCGCTCACGCTTTTTATTTCTCCTATAGACAGCATGTTGCATAGAAAAAACAAATGGCCGTTACCCGGAAGTTCTGCCAAAAGCTGCTCTGCTTTTTCTGAATTTCGTGCAAGTATTATAATCTGGGCCCCTTGGCTTGCTATGGCGATGGCTGCTGCCCTTCCAATTCCTGAAGTCGCACCGGTAATCAATACTGTTTTATTTTCTAAAAAACTCATGGGTATGCAATTCATTTCCTTAAAATAGCAAACACTCAATCGTATCTGCCGGCCTCAATAACTGATCTTTTTGTGATCACCAATGCCATCAGGATCTAAGTATTATTATATCAAACTTGAGAGGGATTTGTGAAGATATACAAAATAAAATCGACATAAATATCTTTTTTAAACAGCATGCCTTCCATCCGCTGAAAACTTTTGGTGATAACAATGAAACCAGTAAAGTTGTGTGAAATTATTAAAAGTCTAGAAATTCATATGGATACCACAAACTTTCATTTTTTATTAAATATTCCTTTTCCCAATGGCTGTTGCAGACTGCTCATCTTAACTTTAAACGTTCGGAATATCGAAGGATAGTAATGACAATTTACGACGTTAATCCATTTGAGAATCGCTAAAAACACCCGGCCGGGACATTGCCCGGTGCGGATATTAATAAATTATACTGGGTTTTTGGATTACTTACCATATATGCTTCTTAAAAAATCTTTTAAAGGCATTGGATTTCTGCCTAGTAGTTGTTTGACATCACTTTTATTCGTTTCGAACTCTCCAGAGGATATCGCTCCGGCGAACCTCGATAAATATGCTGCATCATCTCCGGCAACCCCCTGTAACATGAGTTGCGAAACATAGGAAGGTACATCGGTTTGGCTGTAAACTACCGTTGTCCCTGTGATTTCTGATATGAAATCAGCAATTTCACCGAATGAGAAGGCCTTCTCTGCGGCGATAGTATATTCTTTGTTCTCATGTCCGGAAGTAGTGAGCACAACAGCTATAGCTTCAGCCATTTCTGTGATTGGCAGAAAAGGTGTCTTACCGTTTCCGGCAGGGATGGAAATGCCATTATCCATAATGTTATTTCCGGAAATAATCGGAATCAGGTCAGCATAAAGTGTATTATTAAGCAGGGTATAGGGTACAGCTATCTGTTTTAGATAATCGCTTGTGTCTGCATGGTACTTAACGTCTCCTGCCATTATACTTTGGCGCAGATCTTTCATATCAAAACTGGTATAGGTAATATGATTAACGCCAACTTGCTTGGCGGCATTAATTACGTTTTGATGTTGCTCAAACCTTTGCGTTATTTCCGATGAAGATGAGATCAATAACAATTTGTCCACACCCTGAAAAGCATTTGTCAGTGAGTAAAAATTCTCATAGTCGCCAATGCGGACCTGAATTCCTTTTGATTTAAATTCCGAGCATTTGGAATCATCTCTTACCAATGCCGCAATATTATTTGCCGACATGCCTTTGCCTAATAAAGAATTAATGGTGGCTTTGCCTAAATTCCCGGTTGCACCTGTTACTAAAATCATAGTTTTGTTTTAAGATAAATAATCAATTACTTTTGCGGACAAAGAAACTAAAAGCGATACTATAAAAAACCTTCTAGTGTTGTTAATGGATAAATAGTGGTAACCTTTAAGTAACTAATGGAAAATACATTAAAACATGCTAACTGTCCTGCTATAGAAACAATTGCGCTGATTGGAGGTCGGTGGAAAGTGACTATTTTGCACGTGCTTTCCAAACGAGCCAGGCGTTTTGGCGAAATTAATGTTCGGGTACCAGCGATATCACGAAAGGTTTTGACTGAACAATTGAGAGAACTCGAAGCCGATGGCTTGATAAGCAGAAAAGAATATAAGGAACTTCCTCCAAGAGTAGAGTACGCACTAACAGCATATGGCGAAAGCCTTTGTCCATTGCTGGCATACATATCGGCGTGGAACAAAGAAAATGTTCAGCATGATTGAGCCAGTTCTCGATCATAATCTGGCTTCAAATCGTATTAACTTCAGTCCTTGCGCCTCATGAAGTATTTGTCTGCATAACATAAGCAAGTAATTATACCGCAAAATAACCACTTACAAAAACTGGCCGCATCTCGTATATCTTTAAAATCAATATGGAATTTCGGCCAGTTTTGATTGAAGCATACTGCTTTGTAATTTTTTTCTCGCGTGACTAACGCCCCGCTAAATTTCCGGTTTTATTTACCGATTCATTTTTAAGATTTCTTTTCTATAACAAAAGCTTTCACCGCTGCAATTTTGCCTTTTTCAAAGCGCCAGATATCACAATAATCATAGCTAGTATATATTCCTTTTGCATCCTTCAAGGTGATTACACCGGTCACGGTTACATAACTACCTTCCTCTATGGTTTTTTCAACCGTAAATACAGGTGGTTCCAGATAGAATTCTTTCATATATTCCCGCACCTGATCTTTTCCATTGAGGATGCGTTCGCCTACGAAGACCCATTTAGTATCCGGTATGCAATGGGCTAGAAAACTTTCATAGTTTCCTTTTTTAACGAACTCATTTGCCTGGTGTAATATTTCTGCATTTTTCATTTTTGTCTTTTTTTGAATGTAAATTAATTTTGAAATGCTTGAATCTGATGCGCTAATCACTAATTTATTTGCGATATTTGAACCATCATAAATTATCTTTCCGGCGTTGATCTTATGATAATCATCGGTTCGCATCTTGCTGTCGCGGTTCAGCATTGTTTTGCTAATTAAATGCTGAAATGCGTTTAGGTAAGGAAGGTTACTTACCGGTTTTGCCGTAATTTTCATGCCGACTGCCAGTAAGGTGCATATTGTTAATGTTAGTTTTTTCATATTAATATTTAAATGATTTGCCCATTAGTGATGGCTTCTTTTTTCCACTCGGCCCCTGGAGTTCTATGCTAATACTCTTTTTCATTTATCCACTGAAAATTTCTCAGGTATGCGTGGTGCGCTAACCTGATTAATTGTTTTCACGATATCCCCGTCGACTTTTAATAGCTTTCCAGTGCTTCGCCGATTATTTCAATTCCAAATTCTTTTAATCTACCGCTGATTTGATGATTGGAGATTATCGTTTCTGGAAGATACAGCCCCCCGGCCTTTTGAGCAGATTGCCCGTTCAGGCCCAATATCTTTTCTGTAATTAAATACACGCCAACAGCTGTGAGGTGGGAATTACCTTTTGGACCAGATACAATCGTGCTGAGTTTTCTTTTTTCGCCAGATAACATCGTACCACTAATAGTGATGTATAATTCATGTGAAGCATTCTGGCCATTACTAGTTCCAATAGATTCGCCTGTAATAAAATCGAAACGAATATTTTTCGCACTCGTAAAAGCAGCAATACTCGGAACATCCAACGTACTGAGCGGATAACCTAGTGCTGCTGTTTGATTCTGCAGTCTAATAGTTCTCGAGTTTTCAGTTGCTTTTATTGACAGCCAATTTCCTTCTTTGCGAATCAGCGCCTCACTAACAAAACCGTTAACTTCATTAGAAACCAATGGCCCTACATTATCTTTTGGATCATACAATCCTGCAAGTTCGATGGTTTCTATTTGGCTGAATCTTTTCGCTTGTTGCCTGACCATAAGGGTTAATAAACCCGCTTGCCAGTGACCTGCATATACAACAGGTGCAGCAATCGTTTTGTGAAGACCCAAAAATGCGGTGGGAGAGATTTGGTCTGCTAACTCGCTAACAGCAATACATGCAATACCATTTGCGATAGCAGTTTCTCTCAATATATTTCTGTGGTCGTCCACCGCTGATATAATAAGGTCGATGTTCTTAAATTTACTGATTTCGAAGCCTTCTTCAAGATTGATATAGGCGGTTTCTGAATGCTTTAATTCCTTCGCTAAACTAACGCCGTTTTCTGGATTTCTGCCCGCAAGAATAATTTCGATTCGCTCATCGGATTGTCTGATTAGTCTGGCGATGTTACTTCCAACCATTCCATAACCCCCAACAATCAGAATTCGTTTATGATGTGTTTCCATATTAAAAATGTTTAATGATATTTCATTAATTCATATATCGAAAACAAAGTTAAGGTTGCATCTATACTTTTGTATATTGCCCGCTAATTGTTAGGTACTATAAATAATGTAAGTAATGAGTAAACTAACTCTTCAAATAAGCTTGCGCTGAGCGAAGAATGTTCTGAAGCATATGCCGCGAATATCATCGGCGGACAATGGACATTGATAATTTGTTCTTAGTTACTGAGTGGTAAGCTTAGATTTGGGGAACTAAAACAGAGACTGCTCGGTATTACTGAAAGGATGTTAACTTTGCAACTTCGTAAGCTCGAAGCGAATAAAGTAATTAGCAGCACTGTTCTTGCCGAAGTTCCGCCACGTGTCGAGTATGAACTGACAGATATTGGATACGCATTGAGGTCAGTGATTATGGAATTAGAAGTTTGGGGTACAAGCCATAAGCAATTGATCGGTGAGCAACCTTGCATTCCTCTCTGAAACTTTCTGATACATTTAAGTTAGCGGTAATATTTGGGGGGTTATTCCAAAAGTAGCCACATCTTTCGCTCCAAAGAGTTCACTCCGTTTCGCTTAAAAGTTTGCATTTGGCTAATTTTAAGGCGTTTGATATGCTGCTGATTGCCTCTGGACCACTGTTCATCCTGCATACTGAAAATAAATCCAGGCTCCTCTGAGTGCTAAAAATGACAGATCTTTTCTGTTGTTCTTACCCTATCTATTACCCAGATGTGATGTGATTCTGGGCTTGATGGAACTGCCGGATCTGGAGCTGGGCAGCGAGATTCTCTTTCGAATGGAAATACGCTAAAAAGAAAAAGCCCTCATCGGGCTTGACAGTTTTGAACGAAAAAGGGTGGGTACTTTTACTCAAATACACAGAACTATAAGTTGATGTATAGCCATTAATTATAGAATTAAAGAATAATCGGTGAATTTCTTCGGTAGGGTAATCCTTTCTGCTTATAAATTGTGTAGGACACTTGGAAAACTTTTTAGGTAAGCTTATGAGATGAAGTGATCGGTAGCTATAATGTTTAAGGATTAGTTCGGTCGGGAGTAGCGTAATTCCGATCCCTGCTTCTACCGAATTAATAATTCCTTCGAGGGTATCAATTTCAATAATTTTATATGATTCGATTTTTTTGGCCTCAAGGATTTCTACTAAGCGTTGTCTATATGAACAACCAAGATTAAAAACAATTAGCTTAACTGTTTTTTTAAAAATGTTTTTTTTATCAACAGCGGAGGTAATGATGCTAAGATCTTCCAAAAAAACATGATGAGCATCCAGAGCTTCATTATTTACTTCCCCCGAAACAAAAGCGCCGTCAAGTTTAAATTTAAGGACATCATTTATTAAATTGGCCGTAACACCTGTTTTTAATTTAAATGAGACGTCAGGATATTTATCTGTAAAATTCTGCAGAATACCTGGAGTGCGGAATGCAGCTGTTGTTTGTATACATCCAATCTTAATCATACCACTAAGTGGTGCGGACAACTTTGTAATTGCTGTTTTGGTCTCGTTGATACTGAGTTGAATTTCCTTTGCACATTTTAATACTTGCAAACCTTCTTCGGTTAATTCTATCTTACGTGTAGATCGTACAAATAGTTTAGTATTAAAGAATCCTTCTAAAAATTTAATTCGCCCTGTTACATTTGATTGTACGGTATTGTTTATAGCGGCTGCTTTGGTAAAACTGCCATGTTCGGCAACTGATTCAAATATCTTAAGATCATTAATATTCATGCTTACTTATTTATCATTATTAATAATTAATAAATATCATTATTAATCGTTTGCAATGATGCAAAGCTATAAAGATATTTGCATATTCAATTCCGTTACAACTATATAAAATGAAAAAAATGAGA
>SEDB01000546.1 GCA_004210715.1 Pedobacter sp. | reverse complement strand
TAAAAAGAGCCTCCTATCGGAATCGAACCAATGACCTACTGATTACAAGTCAGTTGCTCTACCAGCTGAGCTAAGGAGGCTTTTTATCGGGCTGCAAGTATAGAAAAAAATATTCTTTTGATAAAAATTTTTTGAACTTTTTTATTGAATGAGCGTCTGCGTCTTCCAAATTATTGGCAGATTAGAAAATTTCGAGGATTTATTTTTAGGAATGACAAATCTCGAAACGCAAAACAGCCACCATTTTATTGGCAGCTGCATTGTATTCGGAATCCGGATTTATTATTTTGCTAATGTCATTGCTGTTCTGTCAGCTGTGATGATATCATCAGCGATGAAAGATTCTGATTTACGGCTTGCAAAATCTCCTAATTTCACGTTTTTCATGTTACTGGCAATCATAGTGCTTTCCATTGCTGTACCGTTTAATTTCAATACTGCATCCTCTTTAACTACTGTGTACAAACTTGTCGCAGTGGTTTTAATTTTTGCAGTAGCGCTTTGGTATAAGAATAACTGCAGGTTTTTTACATCAAAATTATTGCTGGTTACCACTACGGATTGGCCGTAAGCTTCTACACGTTCCAGATCTTTAACGGTAATATTCAATGTAACCTGTTGCGACTCCATCGACTGGATGTAAAGCGTATTTCCATTGCTGAACACAGAAGTTTTGCTAGCATCATAATTTTCAGAACCCTTGATGCTTTCCTTATCACCCTGGGTTAGTACCACTTTTACGTTACCACTTACCCAAATGCGGTTTACATTTTTAACCGATGAGGTTTTTGATAGTGGAGCTGAATCAGCTGCGAAAGTGGTGGCTACTGAAGAAGCAAATAATACTGCTGTGAATGCTGTTGCGAATAATGTTTTGGCTAATGTTTTCATGACTTTATATTTTAAATTTCTTAATGTTTTCTGATAATAAGACGACATCAAGCCCAAAACGTTGCAGCAAAAAATGCTGTATTATACCAGCAGTACAAGCATGTAGACCAACGCCTGTAATTCCTCGACGAAAAAGTGTTGGTAAAGGAATTGTTTGCGAATTGAATAGGCAAGATTGATTCTTTTATAGTAAATCACTAAATAAATTATCCGCCTTTTTGATTAAAACATTAAGGGGTGCAAATCCAAAAGGCTTTATAAAAGCACAAGCTGATGGATTTGAACATTATTCGAATAAATTAAGGCGTAATGATTTCTACCTATTCGTACAGCAGAAGTTAAATAAACCCGATAGGAGCGAAAAGCCACCGATTTGTCTTCGGTGCTTAAAGCATTAGCGGGGCGAAACATTAAAATACCGGCTGCCGTTGCTTTACAAATCAATATTTAATTCCTCTTGCTGCATATTGCCAAGTAAAACTTGTAGTCATTACCCCCAAAGTGTGGAGAAAGTCTACACATTTATTTATTTGGCATAACATTAAGTGGTTGAAAATAAAATATTTAAGTATTTGTGCCAGCTTTGGCATTATTATGAAACATTAGCAAGTATTGTTACACATATTAAATTTTAAAAATCATATACTATGAAAAAGTTCATTTTATCAGCTACATTTTTAGCGTTCGC
>SEDB01000545.1 GCA_004210715.1 Pedobacter sp. | reverse complement strand
AATCTATTATCGCGTTTAATGCTTTGAACAGTTGCACCGTTAAACTTCTCTGCAATTTCTGATAAAGTATCGCCTGTTTTAACCTTGTAACTAAAAAAGGAAGCAGGTGCTTTTAACGGCATGCGGTTTTTTGCCAAAACTTTTAATTTCTGACCAGGAACAATGGTTTTACTTTTCAAGCCATTCCAAACCCTTAAATCTTGTACTTCAACACCATATTTGTTGGCAACGGAAGCTAAGCTTTGTCCTGAAATAACCTTATGATAAACAACAGAATTGGAAGAAATTGTTGAAACACCTTTCTTCCGAAAGTCTCTTACATCATCGGTATTGGCCTGAACAACCCGCATATTCACATCAAGATCAGTGTTATACAATACTTCGTAAACATTGGCATAATCCATATCGCGAAGTTTTGGCATCACGATGCGCTTTGGCTCTTCTTCGGTGCCATTCACAATTTTTTTCTTATATGAAGGATTTAATGCCACAAGGGCTGCCTCATCAACATTTAAAGCTTGCGCCAGATTGGTTAAGGAAACAAAACGGCTGGTTTGAACCGTGTCTGTTTTCATAAATAAATTGCACGCTTGTGCTGTAATCTGATGATGTTGCGTATAATTCATCACATAAACTGCCGCGATAAACGCCGGAACGTAGTTTCGTGTTTCTTTCGGAAGAAATTGTCTGATTTCCCAGAAATCTCTTGAATTTGCTTTGATCATTGCCCTGTTGACATTTCCTTTGCCGCAATTATAAGCTGCAATAGCAAGCAGCCAGTCGCCAAGTTCATCATAAGCATCTTTAAAATATTGTGCTGCTGCGTAACTGGCTTGAATCGGATCTTTGCGTTCATCAACAAAATTATCCATTTTTAAGCCATAAGCCTTACCAGTGCCAAACATAAATTGCCAAATTCCGGTTGCGCCAACCCGCGATATGGCATGCGGATTCATCTGCGATTCCACAATAGTCAAATATTTGATCTCCTGAGGGATATTGAAGTCTTTTAAAGCTTTCTCAAAAATGGGAAAATAGTAACCCGAAAGCCCCATCATTTTGCCAAACATATCTTTGCGCTTGGCATAAATATCAATGTACTGCTGCACATATTCGTTGTATGGCAGTGGAACTGTTTTCACAATGGAATCCAGCCTAAGCTTATAAATATAATTTTGGCCCATCAACAATGGATTTTCATAAATCGAAGGAACAGCTATTGTATCCGTATTGATGAAAATATTGTTTTGCTTTTTAGAAAGACTATCTAATTTTGAAATTTGCTGTGCGTAGGAAAAAGAGATGCAAATTAGGGAAGCACAAATAGAGGTAAAGAGTAATTTTTTAATCATGGGCTATTGGTTTAACCGACATCGTCATTCTGAACTTGAATCAGGATCCATCGAAACGGATGCAAATCTCGAACATTCGAAACCGCATGATTATGTCTGATGTAGCTTTTGCAAGCTACGCCTATTTTAAAAATGCCTGAGAAAAAGCCAAAAGCTTATCTTCCTCAAAATGTTTGGCTGTAAATTGAATACTTAACGGCAAACCTTCCGAATTATTGCCTAGTGGCAA